>JALOPN010000367.1 GCA_025453875.1 Gemmatimonadaceae bacterium
GCGAACGCGCGGCGTCCGCACGCCGTAGCGGCGGGCAACGTGGAACTGTCGCAGCGGCTCACCGACGTGATCATGGGAGCGTTGCACGAGGCGCTGCAGTCGCACGGTGGCCACGACAGCACCGCCCTCATCGCGCAGGGGCAGGGTACGATGAACAACCTGACCATTGGCGCACCCGGCTGGACGTTCTACGAAACGCTCGGCGGCGGGCAAGGCGCGAGCGCGCGCGGGCCGGGTCCCGATGCAGTGCACGTCGGGATGAGCAATACGCGCAACACACCGGTCGAGAGTCTGGAGTGGGCGTATCCCATGCGCGTGTGCACGTACGCCCTGCGAGACGCAAGCGGTGGCGCTGGACGACATCGCGGTGGGTCGTATCAGCCGCTGGTTCCGACCACGTTGACGCTGCTCACGGAGCGTCGGGGTGCCGCACCACAGGGCGCGTTGGGTGGTTCGGCGGGAGCGACCGGCGTCAACTCGTGCGACGATGCGCTGCTGGCCGCCAAGGGACGCTGGTCATTGCCGGCCGGCGCGGTGGTCCGGCTCGAAACACCGGGTGGTGGGGGCTACGGACCGCCCACCGAAACACCGTGAGCGCGCGGGCTCAGGATTCGTCGGCGCGCCAGGGATTCGCGCTCCGCTGCCAGTCGTCGTCGTCGCGCAGGCTGGCGCGCCACGGTTCGTCGTCACTCGGCGCGTCCTCCGCCTCGTCGGGCGCACCATGGCGTGCGTCCCACGACGCCGCCGAGCGTGCGACCGCGTCGTCAAGCGATTCTTCGGTCGCGCTCGCATCGCGTGCGGCACGTGACGCCTGCCAACGCCGCACGGTGATGGCACCAGCAATCACGAGCAGCGCGAGCCCTGCCATTGGCAGTGGATGTCGAATGCCGGGAAGCGTCACGAGCAGCGCGACGAGCAGCAGCAACCCCACGAACGGGGCGCGAGTGCGAAAGAACTTGAGCATGCCGACGGAGAATCTACCGTGATGTGGACGCACGTGGCCACGATGCTCGGGGGACTCGTGGCGCTGGTCGTGGGTGCGGAGGGCTTCATTCGTGGGGCGGCCGCACTCGCGCGGCACTTCGGGGTGCCACCCATCGTGGTGGGACTCACCGTTGTCGCCTACGGGACCTCCATGCCGGAACTGGTGGTGAGCGCGGTGGCGGCGTTCGAAGGGCGCAGCGCCATCGCGCTCGGCAATGTGGTGGGGTCGAACATTGCCAACATCGGACTCATCCTTGGCCTCACCGCCGTGATCTCCCCGCCGCTCGTGGACGGGACCCTCCTCAAGGGCGAGTTGCCGTGGATGGCCAGCGCGGCCCTCGCGATCCCACTGCTGCTGCTCGATGGGGCGATCAGTCGCGGCGAAGCGGTGCTCCTCCTGGCGGCGGCCGTGCTCTTCACCGTGCGTACCGTGCGCAGTGTGCGTGACGAACCCGGTGCCGACGATCGCGACGACGCCTCAGCCGTCGACGAGCGCGCGGCGAGCGCCGAGCGCAGCGCGTTGCTGAAGGCGGTGGCGTTCACCGTGGTCGGTCTCGGTGCGCTGCTGCTCGGCGGTCGGTTCTTCGTGAACGGCGCCTCGGCGGTGGCGGTGGCCTTCGGCATCAGCGAGCGCATCATCGGATTGACGGTCGTTGCCGTGGGCACGTCGCTGCCGGAACTCGCCGCGTCAGCCGTCGCGGCGTGGCGGGGCTTTTCCTCGCTCGCGGTCGGCAACGTGGTGGGCTCGAACATCTTCAACGTGCTCTTCGTGCTCGGTGGAGCGGGCGCGATTGCTCCCATCAGCGGCGACGTGCAGGCGCAACGGTTCGATCTGCTGCTGCTGGTCGGGTTCACCGCACTGGCCGTCTGGGTCATGCGCGGTGCGCGACGCATCACGCGCGTGGAGGGGGCGGTGATGCTCGCGGCCTACGTGGCGTCGATCGTCTGGCTCGCCCGCGGCGGCGGGTGAGGCCCGAGCAGCGCGCGGGAACGCCGGTGGCGTGTGTGGGGTATGTCGTGTAGTATTCAACAAAACACGCAACCACGGGAGCATTGCTGCATGCAGATCGACATCGGGATCAGCGAATCCGACCGCAAGGACATCGCCGACGGCCTCTCACGGCTGCTGGCCGACACGTATACCCTGTATCTCAAGACGCACAACTTTCACTGGAACGTGACCGGACCCATGTTCCAGACGCTGCACGCCATGTTCGAGGTGCAGTATGACGAGCTCGCCATCGCCGTCGATCTCATCGCCGAGCGCATTCGAGCACTTGGGCACTACGCGCCCGGCACGTACGCCGATTATCAGCGGCTGAGCGCGATCGCCGATACCACCGGCGTCCCGTCCGCCACCGACATGATCCGCGAACTCGTGCAGGGGCAGGAGACCGTCGTGCGTACGGCTCGCTCGCTCTTTCCGACCGTTGAGTCGGCACACGATGAAGCCACGGCCGATCTGCTCACGCAGCGCATCCAGCTGCACGAGAAGACCGCCTGGATGTTGCGCAGTCTGCTCGAGCGCTGATCGCGTGTCGCACGTCGCGCCACCTCGGCCGAGGACGCGCAGCGCATCGTGCGCGAAGTGCAGGCGCACGATCCCGACGCGACGCACCATTGCTGGGCGTATGTCGCCGGTCCACCGGGCTCCACCTCGCACATCGGACTGAGCGACGATGGCGAGCCGCACGGGACCGCCGGTCGCCCCATGCTCAACGTGCTGTTGCACGCCGATGTGGGGGACATCGTGGCGGTGGTGACGCGCTGGTACGGCGGGGTGAAGCTCGGCACGGGCGGCCTCTCGCGCGCCTACGCCGGCGCCGTGCAAACGGCGCTCGCCACGTTGCCACGTGAGCTGCGCGTCGATCGCGTGCGAGCCGCGTTTGTGGTCGAGTACGCCGCGATCACGCCGGTGCGACAGCTGCTCGACACGCTCGACGTGGAGATCCTGCACGAGGCGTGGGCCGACGTGGTGAAGGCCTCGCTGATCGCACGCGCGGACGCGCGGTGCCGTTGGTATCCGAGTTGCCTGACGGCCGCGCGTGACGAGTCGCGGTCGCTCACACCGTGAGCGACAGCCCTTCCCAAGCGGCGATCACGCGAAGCGAGCTGCCGGAGAGCGCCACGAGCTGGCGGCATTCCTGCACCAGCGCATCCATCGCCTCGTCCGATCGATCGGGGTGATGGTGAAAGAGCACGAGCAGTCCGGCCACACATTCCATGGCGAAGCGTGTGGCCTCGATCGCGGAGCTGTGGCCCCAACCGTGGTGGCGCGGCAGCTCGGCCTCGGTATACATCGCGTCGTGGATGAGCACCGGGACGCCGTGCAGCGCGAGCGTGAGCCCGCGACGCCAGGCGATCACGTCGGCATCGGTACTGGCGTAGTCGAGTTCGTTATCGGGCGCGTACGCAATCGCGGCACCGTGCGTGTCATCGATGCGCAGAATGGCCGCGTCGCCGGGATGGCGTGCCGGAAAGCGATGCACGAACAGCTGCGACGTCACCTCCGCCGGCGCGCCGTCGTTGAACGCCTGCACACCCACGCGCTCGATCACCGCACCGATGGGTGGAAACAGCGGCGGTGACAGCAAGGTATCGAGCAGGGCATGGACTTCACCGCGTGATGCCGTCCCGCTCGTCAGGAAGACGCGCGGACCGAAGGGGAGGGGCGCCGCGGACACGTCGAGGTCACGTGCCTCGCTGGCCACGGCGCCGGCGGTCGCCAGCACACCCACGTCGCGCATGAGCGGCGCGAAATGCGGCAGTCCGATGACGTGATCGCTGTGTTGATGCGAGAGGAAGAGATGCGTGATCTCGTCCGGCCCGAGCTTCTGTCCGAGCGATCGCAGGCCGGTCCCGGCGTCGAGCACGAGGAGCGTGTCGTCGGCCGCGCGCACTTCGAGGCACGACGTGTGTCCACCGTACCGCACGGTGTGCGGGCCGGGGCTCGGCATGGTGCCGCGAGCGCCCCAGCAGCGCACACGAAAGCGCATGCCGCGTGAACTGCGCGGAGTGATGTACGCCATGAGTGATTCGCCGGACGCGACGCGTCAGACCGTCGGACGCGCGCGCGCTTCGAGCGCCATCCGATCCACGATCGTGACCTTGCGGCGTACCACGGCAATCCACCCCTTCTCCTGAAACTCCGACATCGCGCGCGACACCGTCTCGCGGCTCGCGCCAACCATGTGCGCGATCACCTGATGCGTGAGCGGCTTCACGAGCGTTGCGGGCTGCCCCGGCGTCGCGTTCTCCACCAGCACGCGGGCGACGCGGCCCGGCACGTCGAGCAGGACGAGCGAGCCGATGGTCCCGTCCGCCTGGCGCAGGCGACGCGAGAGCTCAGTCAGCAGCGCCCACGCGACTGCCGGCTGCGCTTCGACCTGACGACGGAAGTCGGCGCGGCGCAGGATGAGGAGGCT
>JALOPN010000368.1 GCA_025453875.1 Gemmatimonadaceae bacterium
GCTCGTGAAGGTGCTGCGCACGCAGCGCATCGAGGTGGGCGTCGCCCGCGGTCCCGTGAAGGTGGGCGACAGCACGTACGCAGCGGGTTCGTACATCATAAAGCTCGACCAACCGTACGGTCGCCTCGCGAAGAATCTCTTCGAGCGGCAGGACTACCCCGATCCACGCCTGCGCACCTACGACGACAGCGGCTGGAGCATCGGCTATGCGTTCGGCGTCGACGTCGTGCAGGTCGATGAGCCGAGCATTCTCAATGCACCGGTCACCCCGGTGACGGACGTGAAGCTGGCGGGCACCACGAAGGGGAGTGGCACGGCGGCGCTGGCCGTCGCGCACCTCGGCTCGAACAACATGATCACGCTGCGCTATCGGCTGAAGGACGTGCCGATGCGCGTGGCCGAGCAGTCGTTCACGGCCGAAGGCGTGGAGTTCCCGGCGGGTTCGTTCATCATCACCGACATGGCGGCCGCCGAGCGTGTGAAGAGTGCGGTCGCGGAGCTCGGGCTCACGGCGGCGGCGCTCGCCACCGCACCGAGCGTGCGCACGCACGATGCGATTGTGCCGCGCGTGGCGATCTACACACAGTGGAGCGGCACGCAGAGTCTCGGTTGGTATCGCCTCACCTTCGACAAGTTCGGCGTCCCGTTCGATTTGATCTACAAGGAACGCGTCGTGCAGGGGAACCTGAAGAACGACTACGACGTGATCCTCATGGCCGAACAGCCGCTCGGTCGGCAGACGGTGATGCAGCCGAAGGCCGCGAATCCGACGCCGTACAAGAAGAGCGACAAGTACAAGTTCCTCGGCTGGTACGGTGAGACCGACGACATGTCGCGCGGTGGGCGAGAGCGCGCGTCTGCCCATCGAGTTCGGTTGGGCCGGCACGGTGGACAAGACGCCGGTGCCCGGGCTCAACGCGCAGCGTCCGCTCGTCGAGGCCGAGATCATGAAGACGGATCATCCGGTCTTCTACGGCTACGGCAAGAAGACGATCCCGGTGAAGTACGTCGGCGGCACGCCGTTCCGCGTGGGCGTGGCGAACGAGAGCAACGTGCTCGCCCGCTACGTAGGCGGCGACAAGTCGGTGCTGTCGGGACTCATGCAGGGCGCCGACTCGATTCGCGCGCGTCCGTTCGCGGTGGACATTCCGAACGCGTACCGCGGCAAGGGGCGCGTGATCATGTTCGCGAACAATCCGATCTACCGCTGGCAGAACCACGGCGAGTTCAACATGATCTTCAACGCCGTGATCAACTGGAACGCGACGGCCGCGATCGTGCAGTAGGCGACGCGCTGTTCGTTGCGGAGGGCCGGACCGACATCCGCCCCCGGCGCGTCAACTGCCGCTGCGCGGCAGACACGCGCCGGGGGCGGACGTCGGTCCGGCCCTTCGGCGTTCGGGGAAGGCGCGGGCTGTGCGTTGGCGGGCGTCGCGTGTGTGATCAGGCTCCTGCCAGGGCGGGCCTGGGGGAATCAGGCGGCGTCGGCGCCGAACTCCTCGATGGTGACCTCGGGGAGACGCGCGACGTGCGCCGCGTGCTCGATGGTGAGGCTCACAAGGTTGCCATCGGCGTCCAGGTCGGCGTAGACGTGCGCGGAAAGTTCACGCGTCTCCTCGACAGGTGCGTCGGAGAACTCCAGCAACGCGGTGTCCGTATCCCGAAAATACTTGATCATCATGCGCGGAACCTGCGATCGAAGAAGGCGTTGTGCACCGTCTGCCCGTCGGCGAGAACGATGACGCGGAGAAACTTGCCCACCTCTGGAGTTTACACCCACAGTCGAATGCGGCCATCCGGGACGTTGATCGCTCGTCTGATCCAGGCCTCCTGAGTCACCGCGGGAACCACACAGGTGAGTTGAAGCGTGTCTACTAGACGCACCCCTCACAACGCTCACGTCCTCCGCCGCGCGTCCCGCCCAGCCCACGGCAGCTCGGCGGTTCCGTCGAGCGCCGCAAGCACCGCGTCGAGGCGCTTCTGGCGCGTCTCGGCGCGCTTCGCCGACTCCACGAAGTGCGCGAGTCCACGCTGCGTGCCGGCCGTGTGCGCGTCCCACGCCTTTCGCCGCTTTGCCGACTTCGACAACGCGGCGGCGAGTTCCTCGGGCACGTCCACGTCGTCCTGCGCAATCACACGAAAGGCGACCTCCACCTCGTCACCGATCGCGAGACCGGCCGCCTTGAGCCCCGCCTTGGGCAGCATGAGATACCACACGCCCTTGGCCGGCTGCCACGCCCCCTTCACCGGCACACCACTCACATCCGCCTCGATGCGCAATCGCGGATGTTCGGCGAACGGCATCACGCGCGCGATGTCGTCGGGCAGATACACCACCGTGTAGTGATACGAACCAACCGCATGGCGCCGGATCGTGGTCTCGAACCGATGCGTGAAGTAGGCCATGACGTACTCGCGAACAGGTGAGCCCGGAGGGCCGGCGCCGGGGTGTGCGTCCGGCGCGTGTCTGCCGCAACGCGGCAGTTGACGCGCCGGACGCACACCCCGGTGCCGGCCCCGAGCCCCGTACGCGTCAGGCTTCCGCCTCCTCCATCTCGCGCGCGTGCTCGGCGATGATCTTCGACGCTGCGTCCGGCGGCACCTGATCGTATCCCGCGAACCGCCGCGTGTACGTGCCGCGTCCGTGCGTCAGACTGTGCAACGGCGTCGCGTACAGATGCAGTTCCGACTGCGGCACCACCGCACGCACCACCGTGTGCCGCCCGTCACCCGCCGGCTCGGTGCCGTGAATGTGTCCTCGGCGCCCACTCACATCGCCGAGCACGTCGCCGAGATACTCGTCAGGCACCGTGATCTCGAGGAGATCGAGCGGCTCGAGCAGCACCGGACGACACTTCGACGCGACGGCCTTGAACGCGAGAATGCCCGCCATCTTGAACGCCATCTCGTTCGAGTCCACCGA
>JALOPN010000064.1 GCA_025453875.1 Gemmatimonadaceae bacterium
ACCCACCGGCACAGTCGTGAGTGAGGCGCCCGGCGTGATCGCGATGGGCGCCGCCGTGCCGGCCTGCAGCGTGACCTGTGGCGTGATGCCAGGTTCGGCAGGCAGGCCCGCGACGAGCACACGCACGATGGCGGGTGACTCCGCGTATGTGATCGACACCGCGGCCGTGTCACCCGACGCGACCGTGACCGACACGCTATCCTGCGCCGCGCGATAGCGCACACCGCCCGCGGTGAGCACCATCGGTGCGACCACGCGATAGGTGCCGGGGAGCAGCGAGTCCACCGTGCGCGACGTGGCGTACGTGCCCACCGTCGCCGGCGCGGTGATCGCGCGGCCACTCACGGACGCCGTCACGAGCGAGTCGCGCACCGCAACGGCGAGGCCACTCGCGCTGCCCGCCGCACCACGTGCGCGCCAGCGTACTTCGCCAAGCGTGATGGGGAGCGCACGCAACACGTACGCGCCACTGTCCACAAGCGACGTGCTCGGCGTGGTGAGGTCGATGGCGAGCGGGACACCGGAGCTCGACGCCACCGCACGCGCGAACGGCGATACCACGGTGCCACTCGCGGCCTCGGACGCGCCGAGGCGTGGCACCGTACCGAATGACGAGGCGGTTGGTGATCCGATCGTGCTGACGACTGGTGCGCTCACACTCGACGGCGCGCTGTTCAGCGTCCAGCGAGCGGCCGCGATCGCGTCGCTCGGCAGGCCACTCGGCTGCATCACGACGCGTCCCGCGCTCACCACCATCGCGAACGTGATCGTGGTGTCGAGGCCGCTGCGGTGCGTCCACGATGCGGGCGACGCGCTCCACCGCGCGCCGGAGCGCTGCACCTGCTGCAGGGTGGCACTGCTCGCGCCGCGCGGCCACTCGGTGTAGCGCTCGCCGAGCGTGGCCACGAGCGGGCCGCCCGCGCGCTGCGCATCCACGCGTGGTGTCGCCCCCGATGGTACGCCCGTGGCGGCGAAGCGCACGGCCGTCGGCGCCACGCCGTATGTGAACGTCGTGCGCACGAGTTGCGCGGCGTCGGAGAGTGACACGGTGCGTGCCGTATCGCCGGCAATCCACACGACATCACTCGTGTCGGTGAACGTCACCGCGCGCACGCGATGATTGCCGGGCCAGATGCCGTGCAGCGTGTCACCCACGTGCACACTGCGCGGCGCGACGCTCGGCGAGTCCACCGCGATCACGCTGAATGCGGGACGCCCGGGCGTGCCGCGCGCGGGGAGCGTCGCGGCCGACAGCCCATCGAGGTCGACCACGAGCGAACCGGTGCGCTGCGTGTAGGTCACCGCGATGTCGGCGGTGGTACCGAGCGCAATCGTGACGGTCTGTCCGTCCTGCGGCGAGGTCCAGGAGTGGCCACGTGCGTCGGTGACGCGGGGCGCGCTCAGGGTCCAGGTGCCGATCGGCACCGTGCGCAGTTCGCCCGCGCTCAGCGTGACGGCAGCGCCGCCCGATGCCGGCACCAGACGCAGTTCGCTGGTCGCGCCGGCCACCGGCTGCGGGACGGCCACGCGCACGGCGCCGGTTGGTGTTGGCGGTGGCTCGGGCGTCTTCGGCGTCGTACCGGGGTTGGTCGCATCGCCGCCGCCGCACGCACCGAGCACGACGATCGTGGCGCCGAACAGGGCGGCACGCAGGCGCGCGCGGCGAGGCGTCGCGCGCGATGGCGCGGGATCGAGCGGCGTGTGGCGCGACGAAGCGATGAACGACATGGCGGCAGAGATCAGAGAGCGAGGGATCGCGGCGTGGCGATGGGTGACCGGGCCACAGGGGCTTCCGAAGACGACGCCCGAGCGAGAACGGCGGTCACCGTCCATCACGCCACCGGCACCGAACGGGTTGGCGCGGGCGCTGTCGTGCGCGCCGCGGCGGCGGGGGCCGACGCGGTGGCGCTCCGCTGGTGCGGGCCCCATGTTCGCACGGTCGCACCGGGGTGCCGCCCGCGCGTCACCGTTCGAGTGCGTCTGTCACCATTCCGGCGCCACTGTTTCATTGCTGGTCACACCGTCACACTCTCGGCCCTCCTGCCTCATGCCGTTCCCTGCCCTGTCACATCGCTTGCTCATCGGTGCCTGCGCCACGCTGGCCGGCGTGACCGCGTTACTGAGCGCCGCCGCACCACTGTCGGCGCAGGCCCCGGCCGAGCACGCCCGCACCCGGTGGGAGCGGCTGTGCCAGATCCGACGCGACCAGTTCGATCTCATCCTGCCGCGCGCGATGCGCGATCATGGCGTGGACATGTGGATCGTGATGCAGAAGGAGAACCAGTTCGACCCCATGTACGACGACCTCGGCCGCGGCTACGTGGGCAGTGTGGCGTACTGGATCTTCACGGACCGTGGCGGCGATCACATCGAGCGCGTCGCGATCGGCGTGGCCGGCTATCGCCTCGAGGACTGCGGCTACGATCTCGTGCGCGGCTTTCAGCCGCTGCAGGCGTTCATCGCGGAGCGCAATCCGAAGCGCATCGGCGTGAACATGTCGGAGGCCATCGGTGCGGCGGACGGCCTGTCGAAAACGAGCTACGATCGGCTGCTCAAGGAGCTCGGTCCCACGTACGCCTCGCGCGTGGTGTCGGCTGAGCGTGTCGTCTCCGACTTTCGCAGTGGCTTCACGGCGTCGCGCCTCGTGGCGCTCGGAGAAAACGGAGAGTTGGCGCGTCGTCTCGCCGATCGTGCCCTCTCGAACGAGATTATCACGCCCGGTGTGACGACACTCGAGGACGTGGCCTGGTGGATGGCCAACGAACTGCAGTCACGCGCGCTCGGCTCGAGCTTCGAAATGCCGAGTGTGTACATCACGGGTCCGCGCGGCATCGAGGCTACGTCGAACGATCGCATCATTCAGCGCGGCGATCTGCTCATGATCGATTGGGGCGTCGGGTATCTCAACACATGGACGGACGTGAAGCGAGTGGCGTACGTGCTCAAGCCCGGCGAAACGTCGGCGCCGGCGGGCTTGCAGAAGGCGTTTGACAACGCGCTCGCCGTGCGGCGCGTGATTCGCAACACGATCAAGGCGGGACCCACGGCCGGCGAGATGCTCACGCAGGTGACGGCGGCCATCGAAGCCGCAGGCTTTCGCATGCAAGGCACGTTCAACGAAGTGACGAACGATCAGCGCGTCGAAGTGATGATCGGCTGTCACTCCATCGGTGATCGTGGCCACGGCAGCGGACCGAGCATCGCGTGGTTCAACCCGGCGCAGCATCCGTTTCCGATCAAACCGTTCAACCCGTTCTCGATCGAGCTGTTCGCATGGACGCCCGTGCCGGAGTGGGGCGGCGCGAAGGCCCGCATTCCGCTCGAGGACGACGCGATCGTGACCGAGCGCGGCGTGGAGTGGTTCTACCCGATCAACGAGCGGATTCGGCTGATCAAGTGACGTCGAGGGGGGCGATGTACCGGACGTGCGCCTTACCGTGCGTCCGGTGCGCGCACGGCCGACGCGAGCATGGTGTGCCACGCATCAGGGCGTGCCTTGAACAAGGCCTGCTGTGTCACGCGCTGCTCGACATCGCGCAGTAACGTGTCGAGGGCATCGCGTGCGCCGTCGAGCGCACGCAGAAAGGCGCGGCGATAGCCCCACGCCGCCGCGAGTCCCGCGATCACGCCCGCCCCCGCCACGCTGATCGCGGGCAGACTTCCGGTCGAGAGCGCCCACCCGGCCGCGCGCTCGGCCATCGCGGTGAGTCCCGCCGCACACAGCGCGGCCCCCACGATCAGCGCGCGCTCGAGCGCCAGATTGCGACGCAACCCGGTGCGCAGATCGGCCGTGACCACGAGTTCCGTGGCGGGCAGTCCTCGCGCACCGCGCGACTGCAGCGTCACCGTGAGCAGATCGAGATCGAGGCGTTCGAGCTGCGCGCGCACGCGACGGCGTGTCGGGCGAAACACGAGGGGCAGCCACGCGAAGTCCCGTCCCTCCGCCGGGAGCCGAAAGCGCAACACGCCACCGTCGAGTGGATGTCCGTTCACCACGCCATCGAAGCGCAGCTGGTGCGGCGCGCTGGTGAAGACCTCGCCGATCGATGGCAACACCGTCGCGGCCGCGAGAGACACCACACGACTCACCGACAGCGCGCGCTCGCTGGTGCCCATGAGCGTGGTGAGCTGTCGATCCACACGTTCCGAGACCGCGGCGCCCGCCGCTTGTCGTTCCGCGAGGGCGAGCGCGACGTACTGTCGCGAGATGCCGGCGTCGACCGCGGCGGACTCGACATCGCGCACACGGTAGCTGCGCGCCGCCGCGTCGTCGACCTCGCGCAGCGACGCGGTTGCCTCGAGCGCCATCACCTTCTCCAGCCGATGAGCGGCGGCGGCCTGCAGCTGCGCCGCCCGCTGCCACAGCGCCTGCGCTTCCGTCTCCGACAACACACCACCGGGCGCCGCGTCCGCCGCCGCCTGCTCCACCTGCACCGCTTCGTTGTACGCGTGATCGAGCGCGTTCGCGAGCGCATCGGCCGTGGGCCACCGCTCCACCGGGTCCTTGCGCAGACACCGATCGATGATCTCGGCGAGCGCCGGCAACACATCAGGCGCCAGCGAACGCACCAGCGGTGCCGGTTCGGCGACGTGCGCGGCCAGCACCGCGCGCGCCGTGCCGTCGAAGGGCACACGTCCGGTCAACGCCTGAAAGCCAACGACACCGAGCGCGTACACATCGCTGCGGCCATCGACCTCATCGCCCGCGGCCTGCTCCGGGCTCATGTACTGCACGGTACCGAGCACGTAGCCATCCTGCGTGAGGCCACGTGCATCGGCGCGAATGTCACGCGCCACGCCAAAGTCAGTGAGCACGGCGCGCGCCGAGGCGCGATCGAGCAGGATGTTGTCGGGCTTGATGTCGCGATGCACCACCCCGCGCGCGTGCGCATAGGCGAGTCCCCACGACATTTCGCGTAACACGCGCGCCACTTCGCTCGCGGCCAGTGTGCCACGCGTGCGAATGCGATCACCGAGCGATTCGCCTTCGATGTAGCGCATGGTGAACCAGACGGTGCCGTCGTCGGTCTCGTCGGCGCGGTACACGTCGATGATGTGCGGATGCTCGAGCCGCGCGCTCGTTCGCGCCTCCAGCAGGAAGCGCTCACGCTGCTCGGCCGTCGCCTCCGCATCGCGCAGGAGCTTGAGCGCGATGGGGCGCTCGAGGAATCGATCGCGCACGAGCCACACGGCCCCCATGCCGCCGGTGCCGAGCAGGCGCAGGACCTCGAAGTCGTCGAGCAGCACCTCGGGGATCGAGGCCACGGTGGGGGGCGCAGTCATGCTGTAACGTGATCGAGAGGCGTCGCTGGTTGCAATCAGGGGGTCGGCTGTTGATCGTTCGCGCATGAGTGCCACGCCGCCGCTGCCGCCGCTTGATGCCCCGCCGTCGCCCACCGTGCGACGCCCGACAACGGCGGCGGCCCCGGCGCCCGAACACCGCGAAGTGCTCGCGCTCGGCGCCCTCGGGGCCGTCGTGGCCCTCGCCCATCTCGCCTCGCTCGGGGAGCGTCTGATCGGCCCCGTCCTGACGCGTGACACACCAGCCGTCTCGTCGGCGGGAGCGGCGGCGCTCGTGGTGGTGGCCAACTCGCTGCCGTGGCTCCTCGGGGTGATCGGACTCGGGGCGGTCTACGGTTTGCGCCTGATGCCACGCGCGCACCAGCGGCTGGTCGAACCGAGCCTCATTGCGGGCTGGGTCTCGGTGGTGGTGGGCGGGGCCGGCGCGTGGGTGCTCGGCCGACTCGGCGTGTGGCCGTGGACGTGGACGACGACCGCACCCGAAACGGCCACGCTGCTCACGCGATTTGCGGTGGACGCCCACGTCGCAGCCGCCGGCCTGCAGCTCGTGGTCATCTGCCTCATGATCCCGCTGTTGAGCGAGTTGGTCTTCCGCCACGCCCTGCTCGAGCGACTGCGCGCGGCCGGTCACCCGACGTGGCGCGCGATCGCGCTCTCGTCGGTCGCCTTCGGCCTGTGGTGGCTGGCGGCCGGGTGGAGCGCGTCACCCGCCGCCGCCGCGCAACAGGCGCTCATCGCCACGTTGGCTGGCGCGGCGCTCGGCGTGGTGGCCGTGTACGCGCGTCGCGGACGTGGACTGGGGCTCTGCGTCCTCGCGCACATGGCGTGGATGAGCGCCGACAGCTACGCGCTCGTGCGCTCGCTGCCGTTCACCTGATCGGCGCCACGCGGCACGGCGCGGCCCGTTCGTCGCCGCTGACAACGTGCCTGCCCTTGCCCCAGCTCCTCACGCTGGTCATCTTCCGTCGTCTCGCTGGCCCCGTGGTCGGCCGCCGTCTTCACGATGGCGCCGCCTCCCGACGGTGTGCGACGAGGGAGAGATGGCCGAGAGGCTGAAGGCACCGGTGTTCTTTCTCCGGGCGCAGCCCCCGGTTCCATGTCGGTTTCTCCCGCTCCCGACGCCACGGCCACCACGCCGCCGCGTCTGCGCTTCGCGCCCTCCCCCACGGGCTTCCTGCACGTCGGCGGCGCCCGCACGGCGCTCTTCAACTGGCTCTACGCCCGACAGACCGGCGGTCAGTTCCTGCTGCGCATCGAAGACACCGACCGGCAGCGCAGCACCGACGAAAGCACGCGCGCGATCTTCGAAGGGCTCGCCTGGCTCGGCCTCGACTACGACGAGGAGGTCGTGTTTCAGGGCGCGAACCTCGCGCGGCATCAGGCCGATGTCGCCACGCTGCTCGCGAGCGGCGCGGCGTATCGCGATTTCACACCCGCCGCGGAGCTCGAGCGCATGCGCGCCGAGGCCGAAGGGGCCGGTCAGGCATTCCGCTTCGATCGCGAACTCGCCGCACTCACACCCGAGCAGGAAGCCGCGAAGCTCGCCGCCGGCGCGCCGTTCGCGGTGCGCTTCAAGGTGCCCGACGGCGTGACCGACTGGGTGGACGCCGTGCACGGTCGCATCGCGTTCCCGAACAAGGACATCGAGGATTTCATCATCCTGCGCTCCGACGGTACGCCGGTGTACAACCTCGCCGTCGTGTCCGACGACATTGCCATGCGCATCACGTTTGTCATGCGCGGTGACGATCACATCTCGAACACGCCCAAGCAGATCCTGCTCTATCGTGCCCTTGGCGCACCCGTACCGCGCTTCGCGCACGTGCCCATGATTCACGGCACCGACGGCAAGAAGCTCTCGAAGCGCCACGGTGCGACGGCGGTGGGCGACTACCAGCACGAAGGGTTGCTGCCGAGCGCGATGTGCAACTTCCTCGCGCTGCTCGGCTGGTCCACCGGCGACGACACCGAAGTGATGCTGCGCGATGAACTGCTCGCGCGCTTCTCGCTCGACGGACTGCAGAAGAAGGCCGCCGTGTTCGATCCGCAGAAGCTCGACTGGATGAACGGACAGCATCTCGCGAAGCTGCCGCTCGACGAGGTCATGCCGCACGTGTATCCGGCGTTCGAGCGACAGGGCGTGTCCACCCGCGCCGAGCTCGAGTCGCGGGACACGTGGTTCCGCACGCTGGTCGAACTGCTGCGCGTGCGTTCACGCACGGTGGACGAACTCGCGCGTCAGGCGGTGCCGTACTTCGTGGACACCGTCGAGTACGACGCCGACGCGGTCAGCAAGCAGTGGCGCGACGCGTCCGCGGTGGCCGAGATCCTGTCGGCGACGCGTGAACGCCTCGCCTCGTTGCCCACCTGGGAGCCCACGTCGATGGAGACCGCGTTGCGCGCCCTTGCCGAAGAGCTCGGCATCTCCGGCGGCAAGATCTTTCAGCCGCTGCGAGTCGCGCTCACCGGACAGACGGCGAGCCCCGGCATCTTCGACGTGCTCGTGGTGCTCGGCCGTGACCGCTCGCTCGATCGTCTCGAGGCGGCGGTGCGCTGGCTCAAGTCGGACGTGGTCGCCTAAGGGCGACCACCCGGCGGCGGCTCGTTGGTGGTTTCGGCGGCGCGCTGCTGCGCGTTCAGGCGCCGCTTCATCTCGCGTTCGCGATCCTTGCGCTCGCGCAACTCCTCGACGAGCATCTTGAACATGTCGTTGCCGGGGCCGGACTGCCGGAACCGCGCAATGTCACGCTGCGCGAAGCCGAGACGCCGCGCCTGGTCGGCGGCAATGGGATTGCCGCTCATGTACTGCTGTGCGCCCGTGGGCAGCAGTCCCAGCAACGCACTCGGGATGGTGACCTTGCCGAGCCGAATGCCCGAGGCGTCCATGCCCCACGTGCCGCCCTTGCTGTCCTTCTTCGTCCAGTCGGCGGTCGTCGGGCCCCAGTTCTGAATCACTGCGAGCGAGTCGAGTGAATCACGCGCGGCGAGCAGCGTGACCGTGATGACGCTGTCGAGTTCGCGAGCGCCCGGCACGCCACCGGCCAGCGCGAGTCCGCGGACGCGCTTCTGCAACGCCTCGACATCGGCCTTGGTCCAGAGGCGCGGATCACCGCCCGGACGCACGCCAAACGTGGCCGCGTCCTCCGCGGTCAGTACCCGATCGCCGACGGAATCACCCGCCTCGACGTAGCGTCGGGTGGGCTGCGGTGTGGCGACGGGTGCGTCGGGCGGCGCGAGCTCCGGTCCGCGGCTCGGGGCGTTGCGATCGGCCAACCGCGCCGGATCGGTTGGGGCCGGCTCACGCGGACGCTCCGGCTCGGGCGGCGGTGTCTCGTCGGGTGTGGTTTGCACGAAGGTGATCCGCTCCTCGGGCACCTCCGACACGTCGAAGCCGAGAAACTCGCGAAAGCGCGGATCGAGGGTCGCGGCGCTGAGCAGGATGAGCGCCGCCACCACGTTGACGGCCACCGCGGCCAGCACCGCGCGCGGATTCCGCGCCTCGCGCCGATCGATCCCCCGCCCCAACGCCGGACCCGAGGCGCGCGGACGCCCACGCGGCGCCGGGCGCTCGGAGCGGCCGGCGGGCGGGGTCTGCTGGTCGGGTGGCGGCGCGGAAGCGGGCATCAGGCCATTGGTACCCCGAGCGGGGACGATCGTTTCTACCGGTCTTCGACAGGATTCGCGACGCGGCTGAGCCCCACGAGCTCGACCTCGACGTGATCCCCCGCGACGAGCGGTCCGACACCGGCCGGGGTTCCCGTGAGCACGAGGTCGCCCGGCTCCAGCGTCATGATGCGCGAAATGTACGCCAGCAGCATGGGAATCGCGTACACCATGTCGCCGGCGCGCCCACGCTGCCGCTCGACGCCGTTGACGCGCGTCACGACCATCACGTCCTCGAGCGACGCCGGCACGGGGACCACCTCGCCCACCGGGCAGAAGGTGTCGAAGCCCTTGGCGCGCGCCCACTGCGAATCCGACCGCTGCAGGTCGCGCGCGGTGACGTCATTCACCGCCACGACGCCGGCCAGCGCCGCAAGCCCCTCCGCCTCCGTCGCGTCCACGAGGCGCTTCCCGATGACCAGCCCGATCTCCCCCTCGTACTCCACGTGCGACGACTGGGGCGGCCGACGGATTGGCGCACCGTTGGCCAGCAGCGACGACGGCGGCTTGAGAAAGAGCAGCGGCTCGGGCGGGACCTCACCGCCCATCTCGGCGGCGTGATCGCGATAGTTCTTGCCGACGCAGATGATCTTCGAGGGACGCAGCATGCGGGGGAGGGCGAGAGGGAGCGTACGTGGGACGTCTGCAGAATACGCGCCGGTCACGCCCGGCGCTCGCGATCACCGCTCAGCGCTCACCCACCCGCGCGTAGAACCGGCGCACGGTTGGCAGCACCTCATCCCACGCCCCCACCAGCCGTCGCGCGGGTGGCAGCGCATCGAGCAGCCCGCGACCGTACCGCTTGCTCACCACGCGCGGATCACTCAGCACCACGACGCCGCGATCGCTCGCGGTGCGCACGAGCCGACCGAAGCCCTGCTTGAGTCGCAGCGACGCGTGCGGGAGCATGTACTCGACAAACGGGTTCCCACCGCGCGCCTCGATGGCCTCGCATTGGGCCGCCACGATGGGTTCGCTCGGCACGCGGAACGGCAACTTGCTGATGAGCAGCCCACGCAACGCCTGCCCCGGCACATCGACGCCTTCCCAGAACGAGGCCGTGCCGAAGAGCACCGCGCGTCCGGCCTCACGAAAGCGGCGCAGCAACGTGTCGCGTGATTCGTCTTCGCCGTGCACGAGGAGCGGCCAGCCCGCGTCGAGCCCCGCGCTGCGCCACCAGGCCGCGGCCTGTCGCAAGTCGCGATGACTGGTGAACAACCCGAACACACCACCATCGCTTGCCGTGACCAGATCCCGCAGCTGCCGATGCACATGCTCCGCGTGCACATCCGCTCGTTCGTTGGGCGCCGGCAGGTCGGTGGGCACCACGAGCACGGCCTGCTCTTCGTACCGGAACGGTGAGGGGAACATCGCCGTGCGCACGCCGCCGGCGGCGCGCACCGGTGCGGTCGAGTCGCCGCCGAGTCCCAAACGCTCGCGCAGGAAGGCGAAGCCGCCATCGGTCGCGAGCGTGGCACTCGTGATGACCGCCGTTTCCACGCGATCAAACAGGTCGGCGCGAAGAATGGGCGCGAGATCGAGCGGCACCGCGTGCACACTCACGTTGCGCTCGGTGCCGGGCTTGCCGGAGAGTTCGAGCCAGCGCACCAACGGCGGCCCACCAGCTGCCGGTCGAAGCGCCTGCGTGAGCGCGTCTGCGGCGTTCTCGAGGCGCCGCCCCACGCCGCGCAACTCGCCGATGGTGGTGGCGAGTTCTTCGGCCTTGCGTGCGTCGCTTTCGATGCGCTCCCGCACCAGGCGCAAGCCGTCGTTGAGCAGTGCGATCTCGCGCAGCAGATCGGTGAACGTGGTCTCGAGCCCGAACCGCCACGCTTCGCTGCTCGTGAATGAGGCATCGAGTCGCAGCGCACCACCGCCCGGCATCGCTTCGAGCACGCCCTGCAGCTGATCGAACAACGACTGCGTGAGTTCGCGCGCCGCATGCGCGCTCGGTGCAAGCCGTTCGCGCACCAGATCGAGACTCGCCACGCTGAGCAGATCGTTCGAGGCGGCCAATCGCGTGGCGAGCACGGGCAGCAGCCCCTTGCCGCCGCGGCGCTCCAGTCGACCGAACAGGCGCGTCATGCCGCGTCGCGTCGCCGATGCCCCCAGATGCGCGGACGCCGCGTCCTCGAGGTGGTGGCCTTCGTCGATCACCACCCGCTTGTACGACGGCAGCACGGCGGCGTCGTCCCAGTTGTTGGACGCGCGACGCACCGCCACATCGGCCAGCAGCAGGTGGTGATTCACCACGACGACATCGGCGAGGGACGCCTGTCGGCGCGCGTCGAAGAGAAAGCACTTGTCGTAGTGCGGACACTTGAGGCGCGTGCACAGATCGGGCTCGGCACTGACCTCGTCCCACACGTCGGGGCGCGGTGGCGATGGCAGGTCGCCCACGGTGCCCGTCTCGGTGAGTTCCGCCCATTCCGCGATGCGATCGAGTTCCTGCGCGCCCGGGTCGTCGAACAGCGTTAGGCCGGCCACACGCGCCTGCTCCAGACGCAGCTTGCAGAGGTAGTTGCGCCACCCCTTGAGCAGCGCGAACCGCACCTTCTGATCGGTGAGGGCGCTCGCGAGAAAAGGCAGATCCTTCTGCACGAGCTGTTCCTGCAGCGTGATCGTCGCGGTGCTCACGATGGTGCGTTCATCGTTCTGCGCGGCCCACCGCAACGCCGGTACGAGATAGCCGAGCGACTTGCCGACACCGGTGCCCGCTTCGATGAGCGCGATCCCCTTGTCGTTGAACGCGCGGGCGACCGCGCCGGCCATGCCACGCTGACTGCCGCGATCCTCGTAGGCGGCGCCCACCGTGGCCCGCATGCGCGCGGCGATCGGGCCGTCCACGCCGAGCGTCGCGTCGAGGGCATCGAGCGCGATGGGGGCTTCGGCGGCGGCCGACGGTACTTCGGTCACCACGTAGAGCCGCGTCGCGTCGTTGTCCACGATCGCGAAGCCGACGCCGTTGGCGTGCAACCGCGTGGCGATCTCCAGATCGGCGTCACTCGGTTCGAGCAGGCCGCTCGGGTGATTGTGCACCAGCATCTCGCCGCGTTGCGCGACGCCCGGCAACGCCAGCACGCTCTGCACGTCACCACGGGCCACGACACGCGCCGACGTCACCGTGCCGTCGTCGTCGAGCGTCCCCACGAAGCAGACTTCGTTCCCGCCGGCGAGGCGGATGGCGGTGCGAATGGCGGTGGCGGCGGCGCGAGCGAGACGGTCTTCGCCGATCACGTCTTGCGCGGCTTCTTCTTCGCCGCAGGAAACAGCACGTTGTTCAGAATCAGTCGGTACCCCGGCGAGTTCGGATGCAGCGACAGGTCCGTCGGCGCGCTGCCGATGGCGTGCTGCGCGTCTTCCGGGTCGTGGCCGCCGAGGAACGTCCACGAGCCCTGCCCGTAGTCGCCGTGAATGTACTTGACCCACGGCGCGCCCTGTTCGTCGGCGAGCACGGTCACCCCGGGCTTGAGCACGGCCTTGTTGAAGCTCGTGGTCACGCCGTAGAAGTCGGGGATGAGCGTGCGGTGATTCTGCACGAGCATGGCCGCGACCGGATCGAGCTTGGCCGAAAAATCGAACAGCGAGAAGCCACCCAGCGGCTGTCGGCGCGCCGGCACGTTCACCTGATGGCCATCGATGTCGCTGAGCGCGTTCACGTATGGCGAGACTTCGACGCGCGCGCCCTTGAACGCGAAGCTGCGCGCCCAGTCCATCTTCGCGTCGACATCGGGATCGACCGGTGTGCCGTCGGAGAATGGGCCGGTCATGTCCACCGCGAAGGCGGCGATGCCAAGGTCGAGTGACTCGGTGGCACCGCACATGGCAAACAGAAAGCCACCGCGTTCGACGAACTGCCGGATGTTGTCGGCGACCGCCTTCTTGAGCGCGGGCACGGTGGCGTGGCCGTACTTGCGCGCGGTGGCTTCGTCGCGCTGTCGCTGCGCCACGAACCACGGCGCATCGCGGTACGCGAGGTACAGCTTGTTGAACTGCCCGGTGAAGTCCTCGTGGTGCAGATGCACCCAATCGTACTTCGATAGCTCGCCATCGAGCACCTGATCGTCCCACACCGACGAAAACTCGATGCCGGCGTACGTGAGCGCGAGCGTCACCGCATCGTCCCAGGGCGGCTGATCGACCGGGCGATAGATCGCGATGCGCGGTGCACGCTCCAGCACGACCGCGTCCATGTTCGCGGCCACCAGCTCCGCGCGCATGGCCGCCACCTGTGCGTCCGTGACCGGCGTGACACTCACGCCATCGAGCGTGGCCTTGCGACGCAGCGCCGCTGCATCAGGAAGCAGGAACGAGCCGCCCCGATAGTTGAGAAACCACTCGGCACGCTGCGATGTCTTGATGGCCTCGAAGGCCAGTCCGTAGGCCTTGAGGTGATTGCGTTGCGCGTCGTCCATGGGGACGAGCAGCGACTGCGCGCGCAGCGGCGCGACCGCAAGCACGAGCATCGCCAACATGCTCGCAACACCACGCACCACCCGGCTCAACCCGCGCATGCCGCCTCCTGCCGTTCGCTGGGCGGCACCTGCCCGCGCAACTGCGCGAGTTCGCGCCGCGCCTGCGGCACGAGGGCGCTGCCGGCGTGCTCCAGCAGCAGCGTTTCGTAGCGTGCGATCGCCGCCGTGCGATCACCGCCACGCGCGTGCGCGCGCGCCAGCTCGAGCAGCGCTTCAGGTGCTTCGGGGGAGGTCGCGTGGTCGGTGGCGATCATCCCCCAATATCGCATGGCGGCGTCGGCGGTGCGCCCCGTGCTCGCGAGGCGTGCGGCAAGGGCGAGCGCCACCGGGGCGACATCGGGGAGCCCGGTGGCGAGCGTCGCGAAGCGCGCGATCGCGTCGCTGGTATCGCGCCGCGCCAGCGCAAGGAACGCCGCCCCCAGCGGTTCACTGCGCTCGGCGCGCGTGCGCGCGAGCATGGCCAACGCATCGGTCAACGCCCGATCGCGCGTCGCGAGCGCACTCGTGCGCACGAGTCGTCGTCGCGCCTCGGCCAGGTCGCCCTCGTACAGCGCGAGCCAGCCCAGCGTCGCGTCATCGTCGAGCGCACCCGCACGCTCGGCCACCGCACGAGCGCGTGCCACGTCGCCCACACGCAACCACGCCGACACCAGCAGTGGTGCGAGATCCGCACGGGTGGAGTCGTCAATCAACGGTGCCGCACGCTCGACGCGCTCGCTCGCCTCGCGGGCGCGCCCGAGCGCACCGAGCGCCTGCACCGCGATCGACAACGTGCGGGAGGCCCGTTCACCGTCGGGCATGCCGCGGCCCAGTTCATCCACGAGAGCAAGCGCCGCCGCCGCGTCCCCCGCAGCCAGCGCGGCCTGCGCCGCGCGCACGCCCGTTGCGACATCGCGACGACTCGCGTACAAGGTGCGCCAGACTTCGCGCGCGACGCTCCAGGCGCCGAGCGCCTCCACCTGCGTCCCGTACGCTTCCATCGCCGCGGCCGTCGAATCGTCGCGCGCGAGTTCGGCGAGCGCATCCCACCCACGACGTGGCTCACCCCAGGTGAGCTCGAGCGTCGACAGCAGCCGTCGCACGGGCACGGTGACCGGCGCGTTGCGCAGCACGCTCCGCACGGAATCGCGCGCCGCGGCGGGCACGCGCTGCAGGGCGAAGCTCGCCGCGGTTTCGGTCCACGGCTGCACCTCCATCGCCTCACGCCACGCGTGCGCGGCCTCGATCCACCGTTCGAGCGACGTCATGATCTGCGCCGCCTCACCGGCGAGATCGGCCTGCCGGCCGAGCAGGCGACGGGCGTCGATCAGCACGCTGTCGGCACCGCGAACGCGACCCATCTCGAGCAGTGTGCGCAGATACTCGCGCCACGGTGCAGCGTCGGCCGGATCGGCGCGACGCCACGCCTCGAAGGC
>JALOPN010000065.1 GCA_025453875.1 Gemmatimonadaceae bacterium
CTCCTTCATCTTGCGCAGCAGCGTCTTCTCGCGCGTCAACGTCTCGGGAAAGATGTTGCGCGCCAGCTGCATCGTGATCGTGCTGAAGCCTTCCTCGAAGCCGCCGGCCTTGATGTTGCGCGCCAGTGCCCCGAACACGCGGATCACGTCGATTCCGAAGTGCTGGTAGAACCGCTTGTCCTCCGTGACGAGGAACGCGGCCTTCACGTGCTCGGGCAGATCGGCGAGTCGTACGAGTGTGCGTCGCTCGAGACCGAGCTCCGCGATGAACCGACCGTCCACCGCGTAGAGCTTCGACGTCTGATTCGGCTGGTACGTGTCGAGGTCGGCCGCCACCGGGCACGCCTCGTTCCGGCAGACGAGTGTCCACGCCGTCGCGCCAGCCACGCCGACCGTGACCACGCCGAAGAGCGAGGCCAGCCCGAGCCAGCGGACCCACGGACGATGCCAGAGGCGGGACCCGGCGCGCGCGGGGGCCATCAGCGGCCTACCAGGAGGGAGAAACGGCGGGGCGTCATGCCCCGAACGCTACGCGCTGGGGGCACACCCGAAAAGGGCTTTGCCTCGCCTATAATTGCGACATGGCTCACGTGCATCCTCTCCTCGACGAACTCACCTGGCGCGGTCTGCTCCACCAGCACACCGACGGCCTCTCGGACCACCTGGCGCGCGGACAAGTCACCGCCTACTGCGGCTTCGACCCCACCGCCCCCAGCTTGCACGTCGGCAACCTCGTCCCCGTGATGGGATTGGTCCACCTGCAGCGCGCCGGTCACCGACCCATCGCGCTCGTGGGCGGTTTCACGGGCATGATCGGTGACCCGAGTGGCAAGAGCGCCGAACGGTCGCTGCAGTCGCTCGACGTGATCGAACAAAACGCGCGCAGCATTGGCGCACAGCTCGAGCGCTTCTTCGAGTTCGATGGTCCGTCGGCCGCCCGCATGGCGAACAACACCGACTGGCTCGGCCCCGTCAGTCTGCTCGACTTCCTGCGTACCACCGGGAAGCACTTCACGGTCAACTACATGCTCGCGAAGGACTCGGTGAAGAGCCGCCTCGAGGCTGGCATCTCATACACCGAGTTCACCTACATGCTCCTGCAGGCGCACGATTACGCCGAACTGTACCGGCGCCACGGCGTGACGCTCCAGGTGGGCGGCAGCGACCAGTGGGGCAACATGACCGCGGGTCTCGAGCTGCTGCGACGCACCGAAGGCGCCGAGGCGCACGTGCTCACCTTCCCGCTCGTGACCACCGCGTCGGGACAGAAGTTCGGCAAGTCGGAGGCGGGCGCGGTGTACCTCGACCCCGCCCGCACGTCGCCGTACCGCTTCTATCAGTTCTGGCTCGGGGCCGACGACCGCGATGTGGGACGCTGGCTGCGGTACTTCACGTTCCTCTCGCGCGCCGAGATCGAAGCGCTCGATGCCGCGACGACCGAGCGGCCGGAGGCGCGCGAGGCGCAGCGCGCGCTCGCGTCCGACATGACACGACGTGTGCACGGCGAGGAGGTGCTGCGCACCGTGGACGCGATTTCGCAGGTGCTCTTCGGCAAGGGGGATCCGCGTGCGCTCTCCGCCGACACCCTGCACGCGATGGCCGCGGAAGTACCGTTCGCCGAGGTGGACGAGCCGGCGGACGCGGCGGGCGTCGACGCGCTCGATCTGGTCGTGGCGACCGGGCTCGCCAAGAGCCGCGGCGACGCGAAGCGCCTCGTCGAGCAGGGTGGTGTCGCGGTGAACGGACGCAAGATCGCGATGGCTGATCGTGTGATCGCCTCGGCCGATTGGCTGGCCGGCCGCCACCTGCTCGTGAAGAAGGGGAGCCGCGACTGGGGGCTGGTGCGGGTGCGCTGACGCGCGCCCGCTGTCAGCCGCCGAGTGCCGCGAGGGCGCGCTCCACGTCCTCGAGCGTGTTGTAGCCGTGCGGCGCGAGTCGCACGGCGCCCTCGCGCGGCACGCACACCACGCCGGCGGCCTTGAGCCGATTCATCGCCGCGTCGAGATCGTCGGGCACGAGCGCGAACACACCGGCCCGTCGCGCACGATCGGCCGGCGTCCAGAGCCGCACATCGTCACGCTCCGCCGCCCACGCCACGATGCGATCGCCAAGCGCGGCAATGTGCGCCTCGAGCGCGGTCGGCCCACCCGCGTCGCGCATCGCCTGCAGCGCTTCCACCGCCACGCCGAAGTCGTGATACGCGAGCGTCACGACCTCGAAGCGCCGCGCGTCCGGAAGGAACGTGTCGTCGTAATGCGTGAGCCACGCGTAATCCTGTGACGCCGTCATGCACGCCCAGCCCACATCGGGTGCGCGCACCGTGTCGTGCAGATCACGCCGCACGTACACGAACCCCGTGCCCCACGGACTGAGCATCCACTTCTGCGCGCCACTGGCGAGGATATCGATCCCGAGCGCGTGCACATCGATGGGGCGCACGCCCACGCCCTGAATGCCGTCCACGATGAAGAACGCGCCGGCCGCACGGCACGCCGCGCCAACCCGTGCGAGATCGGTGACGAAGCCACTCGCGTACTGCACCCACGACACCACGACGGCCACGACGTCGCCACGCCCGATGCGGCGCACGAGCTCCGTTTCGTCCGGAAGCCCGTCCTCGGCGAACGGCACGCGCTCGAGTGAAACGCCACGCGATCCGAGCGCCATGAAGGGGTAGACGCAGCTCGGAAACTCGCCATCGAACGTGAGGATCGTGCCGGGGCGAAGCGGCAGGCCGCGCGCCGCGAGATTCAGCCCGTATGTGGTGTTGGGCATGAGCGCGATCTCATCGGCATCGGCACCAATCATGGCCGCGAAGTGCTCGCGCGCGTGCTGCGCGGCGTTCACCATGTGCGGAATGGTGATGCGCTGCGGCTGCGCGCGAAGCGCCAGCCACTCGGCGCCCTTCGCGACCGCCCGTTCGGGGTGCGGCCCCGTGGAGGCGGCGTTCAGGTAGACGACGTCGCCCGTGTCCATCCACGGGAAGTGCGCGCGAAGCGGTAGCCGTTCAGACATGGGCGGGAGCGGGTTCGAACTGCAGGCCGTGCAGGCGCGCGTAGGTTCCCCCGCGCGCGAGCAGCTCGGCGTGGGTGCCGGACTCGACGAGCGCGCCACGCTCGAGCACGAGAATGCGATCGGCGTGCTGGATGGTGGAGAGTCGATGCGCAATCACGAAGACCGTCCGCCCCGTCAGGAGGCGATCGATCGCCTCCTGCACCAGACGCTCCGACTCCACGTCGAGCGCCGATGTGGCCTCGTCGAGAATGAGAATGGGCGGGTCGAGCAGCAGCGCGCGCGCGATCGCCAGACGCTGACGCTGTCCGCCGGAGAGCCGCGCGCCGCGCTCGCCAAGGGGCGTATCGTACCCCTGCGGCAGCTCGGTGATGAAACCGTGCGCGTTCGCCGCGCGCGCGGCGGCTTCGATCTGCGCGTCGGTGAACGCGCGGCCACCGAACGCGATGTTGTTGCGCACGGTGTCGTTGAACAGCACGGTATCCTGACTCACGATGCCGGTAAGCCCACGCAGCGACTCGAGGGTGAGCTCGGCGATGTTCACGCCATCGAGCGCGATGTAGCCGCGCGAGGGCTGCACGAAACGTGGGATGAGGTCCACCAGCGTGGTCTTCCCCGCGCCGCTCGGCCCGACGAGCGCGATCACCTGACCGCGTTCCGCCCGGAACGACACGTCACGCAGCGCCTCGGCGCCACCCTCGTACGCGAAGTGCACGCCGTGGAACTCGAGGGCCTCGCGGAAGCCGGTGGCCACGCGCGTGCCGCGATCGCTCGCCACTTCCGAGGGCGCATCGAGCACTTCGAACACGCGCTCCGCACTGGCCAGCGACTGCTGCGCCACCGTGGGCACCTGCGCGAGCTGCTTGAGGGGCTGCAGCATGCGCATGACGAGAATGAGGAACGAGATGAGCTCCGACCCCTGCATTGCGCCGTCCACCAGCACGAGGCGCGCGCCGAGCCACAAGACCACCACGGCCACCGCCGTGCCGAGCGTCTCGGTGACGGGCTGCGAGAGCGTGGCCAGTCGGCCCACCTTCACGTTGCCGCGCGCGAAGGTGTTGTTCGCCGCGTCGAAGCGCGCGGTCTCGTGGGCTTCGGCGCGGAATGCCTTCACGAGGCGAATGCCGGCGACCGCCTCCTGCACGATGCTCGTGAGTTCCCCGTGCTGATTGCCCAGCCGCCGGTGGCCCTTGCGCAGCTTTCGCAGCACCGGCAGCAGCGCCACCGTGATGAGGGGCGCGCCCACCAGCGACACGAGCGTGAGCTGCCACGACATCGCCACGAGCGTGCCGATGGTGAACACCACCTGTGCGCCGCTCATGAGCGACTTCGTGATGAGCTCGGTGATGACGGCCTTGGTGTTCTGCGTATCGGTAAGCACGCGGGCGATCACCTGCCCGACCTTCGCACTCGTGAACCACGGCATCGGGAGCCGCGTGAGGTGGGCATACAGCGCCGAGCGCAGGTCGCGCACCACATACTCCTGCAGCTGCGCCCCGAGCTGTCCACTCACCCACACCAGCGTGTTCTTGGCCACGATCACGCCGAGAATGAACAGGATCACGTTGAGCAGCGACCCCATCTTGTCGGCGGGGTCGAGGAACCACCCCACGGTCACCCGCAGCAGGTCGTTGATCGGCCCCGGCGCGTTGGTGAGCGGTGGCTCGCCAAAGAGCGCGTTCAGGAACGGGATGAGCAGGGTGAACGAGAACACATCGAGCACCGCAGCGCCGATGTTGGTCGCCACGGTGAGCCCGAGCCGCCACGCGTGGGGACGCAGAAAGCGCAGCAAACGCGGATAGACGCGTGCTGGCGCGACGGCGCGCATTTCGGCGGTCGTCTGGGTCATCGACTCAGCGGCGCGGCGTGAGCAGCGACACCGGGAGGATGCACTCCTCCGGCGTCACACCGCCGTGCAGGAACGACCCGCGATAGCGCTGCTGATACTCGCGCAGCTTCGTGGGATACACGAAGAACGTGTCGCCCGTGGCGAGCAGCGTGTTCATGCTCGGGCCACGGTGCGGCAGGCGCAGGTCATCCGGATTGGTGAAGAGCAGCGCGTGCTCTGTGCGCTCGGCCCGCAGGTCCTCGCCGAACTTGTAGCGCAGATTGTTGGTGGCGTCGCGCTTGGCGAACACCGTGGCCGGCGTATTGCAGTGCAGCGAGCCGTGATCGGTGGTGATGACCACCTTGATGCCACGGCGCGCCGCGTCCTGCAGCAGCGTGAACAGCGCCGAGCGCTGCACCCACTGCGTAGTGAGCGCGCGCAGGGCGGGCTCGTCGCGCGCCACTTCGTACAGAATGGCTGACTCGGATCGCCCGTGCGTGAGCAGGTCCACGAAGTTGAAGACGAACGCCGACAGCCCGTCACCCGCGATCGCCCCGGACAGGTGTCGCAGCAGATCGTCCGCATCGGCGGCCGTGGTGATCTTGCGATAACGCACGGGGACCGACAGGCCGAGCTCTTCCAGCTGCGCCTGCAGCAGCTCCTTCTCGTGGCCATTGAGCGACTCGTCGTCGCGCTCGCCCCACCAGTCCGGGTGACGCGCGGCGATCTCTCCGGGAAAGAGCCCGCTGAAGATCGCGTTGCGCGCGTATGGTGTGGCGGTGGGCAGGATGCTGTAGTAGTGCGACGTCTCGATGTCGAAGAGTGGCGCGAACACGGGCTCGATGGCCTTCCACTGATCCTGGCGCAGACAATCGATCACGATGAACACCGCCTTGCGATCGGTGCGCAGCAGCGGCGCCACGAACTCGCCGATGACGTCCACCGACAGCGGCGGCCGCTCCCCTTCGAGCTCGCGCAACCAGCGCGGGTACTCCTCGCGCATGAACTCGGCGAACGCCCGGTGCAGATCTGGGAAGAGGCCACGCAGCGACTCGTGCAGCCCCATTTCGCCGGCGGCGGCGAGGTCCACATCCCACTGCGCGAGCTCGACCCAGCGCTCGATCCACCCGCGCCAGTCGAGTCCGTGATGCCGTTCGGCCTCGATCGCGCGGAAACGCTCCACGAATCGCCGCGCGAGCGCCTGCGAGCGGATAAGTGGGCCCTCGAGGATGCGCGTGACCACGGCCAGCACCTGGCGCGGCGTGACCGGCTTGACGAGATAGTCACGCATGTTCGCCCCGATGGCCTCCTTCATCGTGGCGTCTTCCTCGCTCTTGGTGATCATGACCACCGGCAGCGACGGGGCGAACTCGCGCAGCTCGCGGTACGCATCAAGCCCGCGCGTGCCGGGCATCTGCTCGTCGAGCAGCAGCAGATCGATAGGCCGCTGGCGCAGCACGTCGAGCGCGTCGTCCGCATTCGTGGCCATCTGGACCGCAAAGCCCTTGTCGGTCAGGAAGAGGCGATGCGGTTCGAGGAGTTCGGCCTCGTCGTCCACCCAGAGAATCTGCTTTGCAGGAAGCGCCATGATGTGTGAAAGGTACCCGATGCCGAACGGTGCGGTCCAGCGTTTTGCACGGCGAAGACGCGATGATTGGCGCGCGGCGGTTCCCTCCGACGCGTGCGGCGGTAGATTCGGCGCGTGACCACGCTTCAGCCGCCCTACGCGCTCGCCGCGACCCAGTTCCCGTTTCCGGCACTCGCCGCGCTTGCGGGGCGACTGCCACTCGGAGGCGGACGCGAAGTGGCGCTGGCCGTGCTCACGGTGGCGCGCCTTGCGCACGTGCTGCTGCCGCCCGAGGTGCTGCCCGTGGAGGAGCGACAGGCGCGCGCCCAGGGCGCCCGGGTATGGCTGGCGTCGCTCGCGTTGCCGGCCGCGCTGCGTGTGCCGCTCGCACGCTCGATCGACGCGAGTGCCGCCGGTGCGGCGCCCATGGCCACGGCCCTGCGCGGTCTCGCGTCGGCAGCGTCCGGCTATCTCGATGGCAGCGCGGCGCTCGAAGTCGATCGACTCGTGCGCCGACTCGTTGCCAGCTCCGTCTGAGCGCCCATGGACCTCCTGCCTCCCTTCGACGCCAACGCGGCCGCCGATGACTCGGCCGACGATGGCATCATCCCGGTCGGTTTTCCGAGCCTGACGCCACTCCTCCACGGCGGGCTGCGTGGTGGTGATCTCGTGGTGCTCGGCGGCGACACGCAGGCCGGCACCACCTCGCTCGCTCTCGCGCTGGCGCTGCGGGCGAGCGCGATGGGGGCATCAACCGTGGTGCTGAGCGGCGAGTCCACCCCGGCCCGTCTCTTCGAGCGCGCGCTGGCTGCCGTCTCCCGCGTGCCGCTCGACGCCTTGCGACGCGGCGAGCTGGGTGATCTCATGCGCGCTGCGGTGACGGATGCGGCCGCCCATCTGCGCGACCACGCGCCGGTCATGCAACGGCTCGACGGGGAGGGGGTGCAGGCGCTCGAGCGCGCCGTGGACACGGTGCCCGCACCACGCCTGCTCGTGGTGGACGGCCTCGAATCGCTGGTCACCGAGCCGCAGGGGCGCGACGATCAACTCGCCTGGGCCGTGCTGGCCGCCAAGCGGCTCGCGCTGCGTCATGACGTGGCCATCCTGCTCGTGACGCACTTCGCGGCGTTCGACCGACGTCGCCCCGACCTGCGCCCGCGCCTCGATGACTTCGGCGCGCGCGGGGCGATCGCGACGCACGCCGACCTGGTGCTGGGGCTCTTCCGTGAGGAGCTCTACCAGCGGGACCTCGCCCTCGCCGGCGCGGCCGAACTGCACCTGCTCAAGCACCGCACGGGCGACACGGGGTACGTGGACCTGTACTTCGAGGCCCCCTGCCTGCGCTTCGAGGACGTGGTCGAGGACTGACCGGCCGGATTATCTTTCCGGGCTGATTCGTGCGCGCTCGACGCGCCCTCGTTGCTCGCTTCCGGAGTCGTCATGGCCGGCCATTCCAAATGGAAACAGATCAAGCACTACAAGGCGGCAACCGACGCCAAGCGTGGTGCGCTATTCACGAAGCTCATTCGTGAAATCACCGTCGCCGCCAAGATGGGCGGCGGCGACCCCGACGGGAATCCGCGCCTGCGCACCGCAATCGACAACGCGCGCGCTGCCTCGATGCCCAAGGAAAACATCGAGCGCGGCATCAAGAAGGGCACCGGCGAACTCGAAGGCGTCGAGTACGTCGAAGTGCTGTACGAGGCGTATGGCCCCGGTGGTGTCGCCCTCATGATCCAGGCGCTCACCGACAACGCGACGCGCACGGTGGCCGACGTGCGCCACAAGCTCTCGCGCAATGGGGGCAACCTCGGCGCGGCCAACTCGGTGTCGTACCTGTTCGATCGCAAGGGACAGATGGCGCTCGACGCCGCCGGTCGCGACGAGGACACGGTCATGATGGCCGCCCTCGACGCTGGCGCCGAAGACGTCTCGCTCGACGGTGACGAGTTCACCATCACCACCGCCCCTGCCGATCTGCACGCGGTGCGCGAAGCGCTCGAGAAGGGCGGTTTCCCGGTGCGCGACGCGGCCCTGGCGTGGATTCCGAAGACCACTGTGCGCGTCGAGGGCGAGAACGCGCCAGCGCTGCTCAAGCTGCTCGATGCGCTCGAAGACCTCGACGACGTGCAGAAGGTGGACGCGAACTTCGAGATGGACGACGACGCGATGGCGGCCGCGTGAGCCACACCGGTGAGGTCGTCCTCGGGATCGACCCGGGCACGGCCGTCACCGGCTACGGCGTGGTACGTCGCGACCCGCGCGGCGTGCCGATCAGCCGCTCGCGCGTCGGCTGCGTGACATTCACGACGGTGTGCAGGAACTCATCACGCGGCATCAGCCGCACACGCTCGCCGTGGAGAGCGTCTTCTACGCACGCAACGTGCGCACGACCGTCGTGCTCGGCCACGCGCGCGGCGTCATCCTGCTCGCGGGTGAACAGGCGGGACTGCGCATTGCCGAGTATCCGCCGGCCGAGATCAAGAAGGCGATCACCGGGCGTGGCGCGGCCACGAAGGAGCAGGTGCAGTACATG
>JALOPN010000369.1 GCA_025453875.1 Gemmatimonadaceae bacterium
CGACGCCACGAGCATGACCCGTGGCACCAGCACCGTGCACGCCGCGACCACGCCAACGCCGAGGGCAGCCGCGTGCTGTGGTTCGACGCGACTCTGTCGACTGAAGTGCAGTGTGACTGCCGTACTCGAGACGAGGCCGCCCAGCAGGCCGGTCACACTGTAGCCGCGCTCCACACCAACGACACGACGCGCGATGTAGCCGAGAAAGTTGAGTCCCGAGAAGAGCAGCACCACGACCCACAGTTCGCGCGGACGGAACGCGCCGTACGGGCCGTACGCCCCGCCGGGCAGGAGCGGAAGAATCACGAGCGCGAGCACGGCGAACTGCAACGCGGCGCGCAGTTCGCCCTCGTCCACGAGCGCCAGCCATCGCTGCACGCGTGACTTCTCCGCCAACGCGAACACCACGAGCGCCGCACCGCCGCCCGCGAGTTCGCGTTCGCCGAGTCCGGCCAGCACGCCGAGGGCGAGGACGACGAGCGCCGCGACTTCGGTGGTGCTGTCGGCGGTCACGCCCGGGCGACGCATCGCCACCACGAACGCGGTGACCACCAGTGCACCCGCGGCCGCGAGCAGCGTCACCGCGATGGCGCGTTCGCCGAGGCCCAGCAGATGGCCCGCTACCCCGCCGAGGCCACCGAGCAGCGAAAAGGTGCGGACGCCCGCGAAGCGAGCGTCCGGGCCACGGGTGTGGCCCGACCACTCGCGCTCCACGCCGACCGCGAGGCCACCGAGCGCGGCAACGGCGAGATTGCCGGCGAGCGTGAGGTCCATGCTACAGCATCGGGCACGCGCGATCGTGTGGCAAGGCATGGCGTCGAATCGGTCCGCGCGCCATCGTCCCGCACGCGCGTCGCGCGGCGTTCCCCTCCTCGTCCCTTGCCCGCATGGAATCATTGCTGGTGCTGCTGATGCTGGCCGGTGCCGCGCTGGCTGGTGGTGTCGCGGTGCGTCGGGGGGCGACGTGGAGCGCGATCGAGGTCGCCACGTCGCAGCAGGTCGCGCGTGTGTTGCCGGCGCTGCTCATTCTCCTCGCGATCGGCTGGCTCATCGGCACGTGGATGCTCGCCGGCACCATTCCGTATCTCGTGTCGTGGGGCGTGCGATTGGTGCAGCCGGAATGGCTGGCGCTCACCGCGTTCCTCGCGTCAGCGCTCATGTCGACGGTGACGGGCACGTCGTGGGGATCGGCCGGTACGATCGGCGTGGCGATGATGGGAACCGCCGTCGCGCTCGGCGCTCCACTGCCGGTCGTGGCTGGCGCGGTCGTCTCGGGCGCGTATTTCGGCGACAAGATGTCGCCATTGTCCGACACCACCATCGTGGCCTCGGTCGCGGCCGACACGGATGTGTACGCGCACATTCGCGCCATGACGCACACGGCCGTGCCGTCGTTCCTCGTCGCGCTGCTCGTGTTTGCGGTGGCGGGTGGGACAGGTGATGCGAGCGGGGCGGCCCACCTCGCCTCGCCGGGCGCGGCGTTCGCCGATGAGCTCGCGGCGCACTTCCGGCTCTCGCCGCTCGTGCTGCTGCCACCCGCCGTGGTGCTGGTGGCCATCGCACGTCGTGTGCCGTCGGTGATCGCAATCGCCCTCTCCTCGCTCGTCGCGATGGGGATCGCGCTCGTGGTGCAGGATGCGTCGGTGTCGCAGGTGATTGATGCCTCGGTGACCGGTGTGCGCGTGGACATGCTCTCGGGCGTGTCGTCGTCGGCGACGGCGAGCAGCGATCTGCGTCGTCTCGTGGAACGCGGCGGCATGCGCAGCATGACACCGACGCTGCTGGTGGTGTTCGCGGCGTTCCTGCTCACCGGTGCGCTGCAGGTGAGCGGCGCGCTGGAGGCCGTGTTGCAGCGGCTCATTCACGCGGCGCACACCCCGTTTCGTCTGGTGGCCGCAACGATGGCGTCAGGGCTCGCGGTGATCGGGCTGACGAGCCACGGCAGCGTCACCATGCTGCTGGTGGGCGGTCTGGTGCGCGACGCCTACGCGACGCAGGGGCTGCCGCGCACGCTGCTCTCGCGATCGCTCGAGGACTCGGTGACCATCACCGAAGTGCTCATGCCGTGGACGGTGACGGGCGTGTTCATGGCCACGACGCTCGGTGTGCCGACGACACAGCTCGCGCCGTGGGCGGTGTTCTGCTGGTTGGGGCCGCTCTGGTCGCTGCTGCTCGCGTCGCTCGGCCGCTGGCCGAAAGTCGGCGATGCTGTGGCGGCGTCGGATGTGCCGTGGTCGCTCCTCGACGCACTGCGTTCGCCATGCGGGCGGCGTCTCGGCGCGCGCCCACTGTTCGTAGGTCACCACCCAGGCGGCGAAGTCGGCGAGGCGCCGACGGGCGACGAGCGTATCGGCGGGCGCTGCCCGCTCGAGGAGTGCATCGAGCGCCTGGTATTGCCACATCTGAGACACATCAGGTGCAGAAACAAGCCACTTTGGCATCGTGACGTGTCGTCGCACGGCGAGCGCATCCCCCGCGTCGCTGATCCAGAGGGCGCCCCATCCCCAGAGGACCAGCTGCGCCCCGTCGGGTGCCTCACGCGTGCGCCGCGCGTAGCGACTGGTGCCGCCCGGGACATCGGCGGGTGCGCGGTCGCGAGTGAAGCCGTGGGCGAGCAGCAGATTGCCCGCCGGGTGGCGGATGTCGCAGCCGAAGAACCACATCTGCCGATCGATGAGCTCGAGCAGGCGGGTGCGGTCCGGGGCGGCGAGGGTCGGAGCCGATGATGATAAGTGCATCGCAACATCAAGATGCACTCCTCCCCAGCGCATCACAAGCGCCACCCCGCCCCACTGGTCGGGAACTCACCCTCGTGATATTCATTAATCCGGATATACGAATATGGCCACCACGCTCCGACCGCTCGTCCACGACCGCCTCGCGACTCTTGCCGACGCCACCCGGTGTCGGCTGCTGCTCGCGCTCGATGGTCGCGAACTCATGGTGGGCGAACTCGGCCAGGCCCTCCAGCTCCCGCAGAGCACCGTGAGCCGCCACCTGCGTGTGCTCGCCGACAGCGGCTGGACCACGTCCCGCGCCGATGGCGCCACGCGCTGGTACGCCCTCGATCCGGCCCTCGACGCTGACGGACGCGAACTCTGGCACGTCGTGCGCGCCTCGCTCGCGGGCACGCCGGCCGCGGCGCAGGACGCCGCGCGCGTGCAGGCCGTCATCGCGGCGCGACGCACCCGATCCGCCGCGTTCTTCGCCGATGTCGCCAGTGACTGGGAGCGCACGCGTGATGCCCTCTACGGCGCGCGCACCGAGCTCCACCTGCTCGCGTCGCTCGCGTCG
>JALOPN010000370.1 GCA_025453875.1 Gemmatimonadaceae bacterium
GTGGGCGAGAAGTCGATGGTGAGCGGCCCGACGTGCACGGGCTCCCACTTGGGGAGCGAGACGTACGTGTGGAAGGGGGCCTTCCAGTACGGGAGCTCGATGTAGTCGCCGTCGGTGATGTGCGGCGTGATGAAGTCGACGGCGGCGCTTGTGGAGTGCGACGCATCGTCGCTGTGTTCCTGCGCCGAAACCATCGTGGGGAGCGCCAGCGTGAGGCACAGCACCGCGCTCAGCCTACGAACCATCCCGAGCATACGCATCAGATATTCAGGAATAGCGGCTCGACCACGGTCGAGACGAAGAAGAAGGTCACCAGTCCGATGAGCGCCGCGGTGGGCGCGAGCCCGAGCGCCGGCACGAGTACGAACGCCCAGAGCGCCACCACGGCTGCGAACGCCACGCCACCTGCGACCTGCAGCGCCGCGCGATCGGCCGGCGCCTCGAAGAAGCGCGCGAGCCCGAGCCCGACCAGCACCAACAGGACACCCTGCACCAGACAAAACATCGTCACCGCCCGGACCAGACCGCCGCGCGCGGATCCTGCATTGCTCGTCACCGCCGCTCCGTGTCCAAGGGGTTCCGGTCCGCGTCCGCCGCGGGCGGGACCGTCGGACCGGAGGCCCGCGGCGCCATGAGGCGACGGTAACTGAGGTAGAACGTCCCCCCGGCCCCGAACAGCACGCCACTCAGCACCCCGACCGGCGCCACCCCGAACCGCCGGTCGACCCACTGCCCCGCGTACCCGAACAGGACGAGCGCGACCGCGAACTCCACGCCGAGCCCGGCCAGCGCCCACGGACTGATCTCGCCAGGGGGCGCCGGTCGACCGTTGGAGGGGTCCCGATCGCGCATCAGACCTGCAAACGTAGGCGCTTGTGAAAAAATTCGCAAGCAAAGCCCGTGGGGCGTAGGGCTGGGCCTTGCGGCCGTCTGGTCCGGGCGGGAAGTTGGCCTCGTGTCGTCACTTAGCTGTCAAGTGTTGCCTTGACACCTCAGTGCGTCGTGCATAACGTAGACACAGCACGAAATGTGACGCCGGAAACGCCAACCCCTTGCCGGATCGTCAGGTGCGATTCGGTCGTCTGCCACCACCCGTCCTGATGCTCGCGCGCATCACTGTCCCCCTGCTGGCTGCGGCGGTCCTCATCTTCACGTGTGGGCCGCGTAGTCAACCGAATGCGATCGCCGCGCGCGCCGCGGCGAGCAGCGACAGCACGCTTGTCACCGACGTGCAGGTGACCGCGGAGCCGGACGCGCGCGCGATGCGCTTCTCGCTGAGTGTGGCCAACGGTACGGGGAAGCGTGTCGAACTCTCGTTCCCATCCGGGCAGACGCACGACTTTGTCGTGCTCGATGCCACGGGACGTGAAGTGTGGCGTTGGAGCGACGGTCGCCTCTTCACGCAGCTCGTGCAGAATCAGCTGTTGGAGGCGCGCGATGTCGTGACCTACGACGTGCGCTGGCCCACGCCACCGAGCGCCGGCCGTTACACGCTGGTGGCCGTGCTGCGCAGCGACAACCATCCGGTCGAGCAACGCGTTTCCTTCGCGGTGCAGTGAGTCGCGATCATCGCGTCCACGCGCATCGCGTGGTTGCGATCCTGATGTCCGATCTCCGAAGCGCCGCTCCGTCGAGCGCGCACGACGATCTCGCGCTGCTGGCGCGACTCTCCGACGCACGCGCGGCGCTCCGCGCGCAGATCGCCCGACGCATCGTGGGACAGGCGCACATCGTCGACGATCTCGTCGCCGCGTTGCTCGCCGGCGGTCACGTCGTGCTCGTCGGTGTGCCCGGTCTTGCGAAGACCCTCCTGGTGCAGACGGTCTCGCAAGCGCTCGCGCTGTCGTTTTCGCGTGTGCAGTTCACACCGGATCTGATGCCGAGTGACATCACGGGCACCGAGTTGATGGAAGAAGAACCGGGCACGGGCAAGCGCGCGTTCCGGTTCGTGCCAGGCCCGGTGTTTGCGAATGTGGTGCTCGCCGACGAGATCAATCGTGCACCACCGAAGACGCAGGCGGCGTTGCTGCAGGCCATGCAGGAACGCACGGTGACCGTCGCGGGTCGCACGTACGACCTGCCGCGTCCGTTCTTCGTGCTTGCCACGCAGAACCCGATCGAACAGGAAGGCACGTATCCGCTCCCCGAAGCGCAGCTCGACCGATTCATGTTCGAGTTGCGCCTCGGCTATCCGACGCGTGAGGAAGAGGAACAGATCGTGGCGTCGACGACGGGTGACGGCGGCGCCGACATCCGCCCGGTGGTGAACGCCGAAGAGTTGCTGGCGCTGCAGCAGTTGGTGCGCCGGTTGCCGGCGGCGCCGAGTCTGGTGTCGTACGCGGTGCAGGTCGTGCGGAGCACGCGTCCCGATGATCCGCTCGCGACGGCCGGCGTGAAGAAGTACGTCGCGTGGGGGGCCGGTCCGCGCGCCTCGCAGTATCTCGTGCTTGGCGCGAAGGCGCGCGCGGCGATGGATGGTCGCGCTGCGCCCGACTTCGACGACATCAAGGCGGTGGCGCCGGCGGTGCTGCGGCATCGGCTGGTGCTCAACTTCCAGGCGGAGGCGGACGGGGCGTCGTTCCAGGACATCGTGACGCTGCCGACCCCCGGGCGCTGATCGCGGTCGCTCCGACGACGGCGAGTTGACGATGCGGTGACGGCGCTGCCGATTGTTCGGGAGCGCACGTCATTGCTACCTGATCCGTCAGCTGTCCGCGCATGCCCTCCCGCACGTCCCCCAACACCTCCCGAAGTCGCCCGCGTGCAGAGCGCACCGCGGCGTCGGATCCGTCGCTTGAAGCGGAAGGGTCGTCGTCGCGCGCACCGGCCGAGGCGCCGCTGCCGCCGGGTGTGCAGCCACCGCCGCGTCTGGTGCGCGGCCAGCTGCTCTTCCGAACGCTCGGGGTTGCGGAGATCCACATCGGTTCGGTCGGGGTGATCAGCCCTGGCGCCGAGCGCATGTTCTCGCTCCTGGCGCTGACGGCGATGGCCCCCGATCACGTGCTGGCGCGCGAGGAGGTGCGTGCGCTGGTATGGCCGGGGAGTGACGACGAGAGTGCGCGTCACTCGCTGCGGCAGCATCTCTACAAGCTGCGGCATTGGGGGGTCCCGTTGCGATCGACGCGGGCCTCGGTGATGCTCGATCCGAGTTGTCTCGTGCCCTGCTTCGCGCTCGATCGGACGGCTCGGCGTTTCGACGAGGACGTGCTGCGTGGCGGCGAGCCGTTTGGCCAGCTGTTCGCCGGCTGGATTCCGTCGCAGCCGGCGATGCGTCGCTGGGTGGAAGAACAGCGCGACCGGTTCCAGATGGACGTGCGCCGGATTCTCGTACCGGAGCTGCGTCGACTGCGCGATCGCGCGGACTGGGTGGAGTGCGAACGTTGGGCGCGCACCGTGCTCGAGTTCGATCCGTACAACGAGGACGGCATGCTGGTGCTGGCGGAAGCGATTGCCATGCAAGGAAGCCGCTACAGTGCGCGCACGATGCTCGACGGGTACGTGCGCGAAACCGGCATCACGGGTACCGACCTGGCGCAGGATGTGGAAGCGGCGCAGCGTCGCATCGGCAAGGCCACCCGTGTCCGCCACGAAGCATCGGCGACGCCAACG
>JALOPN010000371.1 GCA_025453875.1 Gemmatimonadaceae bacterium
ATCGTCGGCAAAGCCCGACATCAACACACGTCGCACACGAGGGAAGGCGGTCGCGACCCACTCCAGCAGTTCACGACCACTCATGCCCGGCATCGCGTAGTCGCTCACGAGAAAGTCGAAGCGCTCACCGCGCTCCAGCAGCGCGAGCGCCTCCGGCCCGTCACTGACCAGCACCGCGTCGTAGCCGGCACGCATGAGCAGTCGACCCAGCACGTCGCGCACGCCGGATTCATCGTCCACCACCAGCACGCGACGACTCGCGCTCGGCTCGACGCGCACCTCGGGGACTTCAGACTCCCGATCCGGCACCCCGATGATCACGGGCAGCCACGCGGTGACGCGGTTGAGCCCACGCGGCTTCTCATGCCAGGCGTCTTCGCGTTCAAGCTCGAAGAAGCCACCCGCGCGATGCACGAGAATCGACGCAACCGCGAGCTGCAGCCCGTTGCCGAGTGCGGTCGGACGATCCTCGAGCAGCGGATCGCGCAGGCGATCCTGCAGATGCCCCGGGAGTTCGTCCGCATCGTCCTCGATGACCACACCCACCCAACTGCGTTGTGGCGATCGACCGTTGGTCTCGGTGAGCGGATGCGTGTGCCGGCGTCGCGTTCGCACGACCACGGTGGCGTGCCGCGATGCCGTGGCTTCGAGGGCGCTGCCGATCAGTGAGAGCAAGGCCAGCCGCAACTGATCAGGATCGACAAAGATCCAGATGCCCGGCGTGGTGAGTTCGAGACGCAGGCGTTCGGAATCGTCGCGTCCGAGGAGTCGCGACGCGACGAGGCGCACCATGTCATCGAGGCGCTGCGCGCTCGGGTTGTGCACATCGAGCCGACTGAACGCGAGCAGACGACTGGTGAGATCAGCCGCATCGTCGGCCACAAGGTCGAGGCTGCCGCGCACGATGGCCAACAGATTGTTGAAATCGTGCGCCACACCAGCCGAGAGCCGCGAGACCGCTTCACTCGCCTGCAGGTGCCGCTGGCGGGCATGCGCATCGCGACGCTCGCGAGCCGATCGGATGCGCGCCGTGATGTCCACCAGATGCCACAAGCGCGACGCCGGATCATCGTCACGCAACATCATGACGTCGAGTCGCCACCACCGATGCCCATCGAGGGCGTCATCACTGCCATCGGCGAGTGCCCACACCTCGTGCTCTTCGCCATCGTCACGACGCCGGCCGAGTGCATCCTCGAGATCATCACGATCCACCGGCGAACTCGCCGCGCGACACGCGGCACGCGCGAGCGCGAGTGCGGCCACCGACACGAACTCCTGCGGCAGGGCAAGCACGCGTTGGGCCACGCCGTTGAGCGCCGCCTCGCCCAGCGCACCGTCCACCAGCACCACGCCGTTCGGTAGCCCGTGCATGGCTCGGGCGAGTCGTTCACGCGACGCATCGAGCTGATGCGCGCGCTGGGCGAGCCGTGCGAGCTCATCGAGCGACGTCGACAACGGAGCGAGCAGCCGAGTGAGCTGCTCGGCGGTGACGGCGGTCTCACGCCACGCCAGCAGCAACACCGACGCACCCGCGTCGCTCCGCCACGCGGCGAAGGTGTGCGTGGTGGTGGTGGCGCGCGCGGAGTCGCTGCGCCGCACCGGCGCCGTCTCTTCGGCGTACACCACAGTGGACGACGAGCCCGCGAACGACGTCGGCGCGCTCGTGAACACGGAGGCCAGCGCACTTGGCAAGCGAAGTGACGCCACATCGCGGCTCGTGCGAACTGCACCGGCCGGCAAGTCGCGAACGCTGTGCGGCAGCAGCACGCGCGCGGCCGGTGGTGGTGTCGCGATGCCGAGCAGGACGCTCGCGGTACCATCAACCGCTTCGGGTGCCAACAGCCACGCGTCATCCACCGCCAGCGGCTGCAGCAGTGTCGAGAGCAAGGCGTTCATGTGGCCTCCGAACGCCAGTGTATCGCTCGGCGCGAGGTCACGGAGCCGTCTCCAGCAACTCGAGCAGCAACGCTGCTGTTGCTTCCGGCGCCGTGAGGTGCGGCACGGGTCCACGGACCCGGAGCGGAATGAGGCGCGCCTGCGGCAGTTGCGACACGAGGAAGTCGGCCACGCTGTGTGGCACCGTGGCGTCGTCCTCGAGCTGCACCACATCGACCGGCACCGCCACGCGCGGCAGGACGCCGCGATGATCACCCTTGAACACCATGCTCACCAGCTGGGCCGCAATATCAGGCCGCAGCGACTGCAGGTGCGCCGTGAACTCTTCGGCGTGCGACGGCAGACTCGGGCTGCCGAGCATGACGGGCGCGAAGCCACTCACCCAGCGGTGCAGGTCTTCACTCGCGGCCGCCACGATGGTGTCCACGTCTTCGCTGCTGAACCCACCGTGATACGCGTCGTCATTCACGTAGCGCGGCGACGCGCCCAACAGGATGAGGCGGGCGAAGCGCGACGGTGCGGCCACGGCCGCGAGCAGACCGACCATCCCACCCACCGAATGACCGATCCACGTGATGGGCGGCAGATCGAGTTCGTCGAGCAACCCGAGCAGATCGTCGGCCAGTCCATGCAGCGACGCGTAGCGTCGTGGATCCCACTGATGCTCGTCGCCCTGCACCGTCCCGACGTAGTCGTAGCGCAGCACGCGCGCGACGCGCTCCAGCGTGGGCAAGACGTGGCGCCAGGTGGCGCGGGTCGTACCCAGGCCGTTGCCCAGCGCGATCCACGCGGTGCCGTGACCGCTCGTCTCGGCGCGCAATCGCGCCGCGAAGGTCTGCGGTGTGGTGGGGGAAGAGGACATAGGCGGCGTCGCCTGCGGCAGTGAATCAGGGCGCACCGAGGTCCGACCCTCGGGCACTGACCAGATTGAGAAGGAGGCGCGCCGCACCGGGCACGCCGTAAGGAAACTGCCGGAAGAGCGCCAACGAGGTATAAACGTACAGCCCGCGCCCGAA
>JALOPN010000066.1 GCA_025453875.1 Gemmatimonadaceae bacterium
GCATTCGTACGACTTCGTCTATCGCGACATCGCACCCGACGTGCAGCTTGCCAGCATCAGCGGTGGCACGGACATCGTGTCCTGCTTTGCCCTTGGCGACCCCAGCGCGCCCGTGTGGCGCGGCGAGCTGCAGATGCGTGGCCTCGGCATGGCGGTCGAGGTGTGGGATGACGCCGGCGCGCCGTTGACGCGTGGTGCCGGCGAACTGGTGTGCACACGCCCGTTCCCGAGCATGCCGGTCGCGTTCTGGAACGATCCGGACGGTGCGAAGTACCGCGCCGCGTACTTCGATCACTTTCCGGGCGTCTGGCGCCACGGCGACTGGGCCGAGCGGACGGCGCACGACGGATTGATCATTCACGGTCGCAGCGACGCCACGTTGAATCCCGGCGGGGTGCGGATCGGGACGGCGGAGATCTACCGTCAGGTGGAGACGCTGCCGGAGATTCTCGAGAGTCTGGTCACCGAGCACGCGCCGGCCGGCACGGGGGCGACCGAAGCGCGGATCGTGCTGTTCGTGCGGCTCGCCGAGGGGGCCACGCTCTCGGAGGCGCTGATGCAGCGGGTGCGAGAGCGAATCCGCGCGGGGGCGAGCCCGCACCACGTCCCGCGCGTGATCGTCGCGGTCGGCGACATTCCCCGCACGCGGAGCGGGAAGATCAGCGAGTTGGCGGTGCGCGAGGTCATCCACGGGCGCCCGGTGCGCAACCTCGAGGCGCTCGCCAATCCGGAGGCGCTCGACGAGTACCGGGACCGTCCGGAGCTGAGCGGCGGCTGAGGGGCACACTCCGTGGCCCGGGTCCGGACCACCGAGTAACTTCCGGATCGGGTCGTATCCGGCTGCCGATCCGGGGCTGCGCGGGCGCTCGCGCATCGGGTTGGTGGTCGTTCCTGCACCGTCGGAGCACCGCCGCATGGCTACCACATCCGCACCAGAATCCGCCACCGGCGTGGCGGATACGTTCCCGATCAACGGAACGGACTACATCGAGTTCTACGTCGGCAACGCGAAACAGTCGGCGATCTTCTACCGCGCGACGTTCGGCTTCCGGCTCATCGGCTATCGTGGTCCGGAGACGGGCGTGCGTGACCGGGCCAGCTATCTGCTGCAGCAGGGGAAGATTCGCCTCGTGCTCACGTCGCCGCTCGGTCCCGACGGCTTCATCGCCGATCATGTGCGTCGCCACGGTGACGGCGTGCGTGATCTCGCATTCTGGGTCGACGATGCGCGTGACGCGTGGACCCGTGCGGTGGAGCGCGGCGCGGCGTCGGTGCAGGAGCCCACGGTGGTTCGTGACGAGCACGGCGAAGTCGTGATGGCGGCGATCGCCACGTATGGCGACACGATTCACACGATGGTGGAACGCCGCAACTACCGAGGCCTCTTTCTGCCGGGCTTCGTGGCGGCCACGTCGGAGTTCCAGCCCGAGCCGGTGGGCCTCGAATACGTCGACCACTGCGTGGGGAACGTCGAGCTCGGCAAGATGAACGAATGGGTGGGGTTCTACGAGCGCGTGCTCGGCTTTCACAACCTGCTCACGTTCGACGACAAGGACATCTCCACCGAGTACTCGGCGCTGATGTCGAAGGTCATGTCGAACGGCAACGGTCGCATCAAGTTCCCCATCAACGAACCGGCGAGCGGCAAGAAGAAGTCGCAGATCGAGGAGTATCTCGACTTCTACGGCGGCCCCGGCGTGCAGCACATCGCCGTGGCCACGCACGACATCATCGCCACGGTGCGTGCGCTGCGCGCGCGGGGCGTCGAGTTTCTGCGCACCCCCACCACGTACTACGACGAACTGCAGGAACGGGTGGGGCGCATCGACGAGCCCGTCGAGGAACTCGCCTCGCTCGGCATCCTCGTTGATCGTGACGACGAAGGCTACCTGCTGCAGATCTTCACCAAGCCGGTGCAGGATCGGCCCACCCTCTTCTTCGAGATCATCCAGCGCAAGGGCGCCAAGGGGTTCGGGAAGGGGAACTTCAAGGCATTGTTCGAATCCATCGAGCGCGAGCAGGAACTGCGCGGCAACCTGTAAGGCCGGCCACGACGCATGCCCATCTACCACACGCTCGGCGCGGTCCCGCGCAAGCGTCACATCGTGTTTCGTCGTCCCGACGGCGGCCTGTACGCCGAAGAGCTCATGGGCCACGAAGGCTTCGTGGGAACGTCGTCGCTGCTGTACCATGTGCATCCACCGACGACGGTGCTGCGGGCACGCAAGGTCGGAGACATCGTCTGGGAAGCCGACGAGGACACGTCGCTGCGGCATCGCCACTTCCGCACGGCGCGGGCGGCCAAGGGGGGCTCGGCCACGCTGTCGCGCATTCCGCTGCTCTTCAACAGCGACATCGGCATGCTCTGGGTGGAGCCCGATGTGGTCGATACGCACTTCTACCGCAACTCGCAGGCCGACGAAGTCGTGTACGTGTGCGAGGGCGAGGGCGTGCTCGAGTCCGTGTTCGGTGATCTGCCGTACCGCAGTGGCGACTACGTCGTGATTCACCGCAACATCACCCACCGCTGGCGACACGACCTCGCGAAGGGGCCCACGAAACTGCTGGTGATGGAGAGCCGCGGGCACGTGCGCTTCCCCACACGGTATCGCAACAACGTGGGGCAGTTGCTCGAGGGGGCGCCCTACTCGGAGCGCGACATTCGTCGGCCGGTGTTCGCCGAGCCGCGTGACGAGCGGGGCGAGTTCCCCATCCTCGTCAAGCAGTACGATGCACTCAACGAGCTGGTGCTCGATCACCACCCGTTCGACGTCGTGGGCTGGGACGGCTACTTCTACCCGTGGGCGTTCAGCATTCACGATTTCGAGCCTATCGTGGGACGGATCCATCAGCCGCCGCCGGTGCACCAGACCTTTCAGGGCGATGGCTTCGTGATCTGCTCGTTCTGTCCGCGTCCGTACGACTTCGATCCGCAGGCGGTACCGGCGCCGTACAATCACAGCAACGTCGACAGCGACGAAGTGCTGTTCTACGCGTCGAGCGAGTTCATGAGCCGCAAGGGCATCGAGTACGGTTCCATCACGCATCATCCGGACGGTCTGCCGCACGGACCGCATCCCGGACGCGCCGAGGCCTCCATCGGCGCGACGTACACCAACGAGCTGGCGGTCATGATGGACTCGTTCCGGCCGCTGAAGATCGCGAAGGCTGCGATGCCGTTCGAGGATGAGACGTATCACCGCAGCTGGCTGGACGCGCAGCACGCCGCGTTCAACCCGCCGACCTCCTGACGCCCCTCGATCGCATGCCGCGTTTCTCCGCGCGCCTCGGCGCGCTGCCGCCTTATCCGCTTGCGCACATTCCGGCGCGCAAGCGGGCGCTGCTCGCTGCCGGGGTCGACGTCATCGATCTCGGCGCGGGTGACGCCGATCTGGCACCTCCTCCCGCCGCCCTCGAGGCCATGCAGCGTGCGCTCGAGGAGCCGGCCATGCACCGCTATGGCTTCGGTCTCGGGCACGTCCCGTTCCGCGAAGCGATCAGTGCGTACATGCACGAGCGTTTCGGCGTGACGTGCGATCCGCTCACCGAGGTCGTGCCGTTGCTCGGCAGCAAGGAAGGGTTGGCGCATGTGGCGTCGGCGTTTCTGCAGCCGGGTGATGTGGCCGTCGTTCCCGATCCTGCCTATGCGGCCTACATCGGGGGGACGCTGCTCGCCGATGCGACGCCGCACATCGTGCGCCTCGAGGCGGCGCAGGACTTCCTTGTGGAGCTCGAGGCGCTGCCGGCCGATGTGCTGGCGCGAACGCGCGTCGTGTACCTCAACTATCCGAACAATCCCACCGGCGCGATCGCACCGCGCGAGTACCTTGCGCGTGTCGTACAGGTGTGCCGAGCGCGGGACATCCTGCTCGTGTTCGACAACGCGTATGCCGAGTACGGGTTCGACGGCTACGTCCCGCCGAGCATCTTCGAGATCGAAGGGGCGCGGGAGGTTGCGATCGAGTTCCACTCGCTGTCGAAGACGTTCAACATGACCGGTTGGCGCTGCGGGTGGGCCGTGGCGCGTCCCGAGCTTGCCGGCGCGCTCGCCAAGGTGAAGAGCTTCGTCGACACGGGCACGTTTCTGCCCATTCAAGCGGCCGGCGCTGCGGCGTTGCAAACGCGTGCGTCGTTCGTGCCAGGCAACATCGCGACGTTTCGCACGCGGCGTGATGCGGCCGTGGAGGCGTTCGCGGCTGCCGGCTTCGCGGTGACGGCGCCGCAGTCCACGATGTATCTCTGGATTCCGTTGCCGCCGGGCGTCGCGAGCGCGACGTTCGCCGATACGCTGCGTGAGGAGACCGGCGTCATCGTCATGCCGGGGGTCGGTTTCGGGGCCGGGGGCGAAGGGTACTTCCGCGTGTCCTTCATCCAGTCACCTGAGCGCACGGCCGAGGCCGCGCGACGAGCGGGTCACGTGTTGACGGCGATGTCAGCCGCCGCGGACACGCCGGTGAACGCCAGCGTGCTCGCGTCGTGAGCTGGGTTGTGCAGGGCCTGGGTCGGATGATGCGTGACGCATCCGTCCGCGCGCGGCGTGGCGCCATCGCGTGCGCCGCCACGCTCGCTATCGCGAGCGCGGTGAGCGTGCCGTCAGCCGCCGCCCAGCCGTCGACCACAGCGGTGGTGGCACCGGAGATTCCGCGCGAGTTCCGCGGTGTGTGGGTGGCCACGGTGGCCAACATCGATTGGCCGTCCAAGCCCACGCTGCCGGTGCGCGAGCAGCAGCAGGAGCTGCTCGCGCTGCTCGACCGGGCGCGCGAGCTGCACCTCAATGCCGTCGTGTTTCAGGTGCGCCCATCGGCCGATGCCCTGTACAAGTCCGCGATCGAACCCTGGTCGGAGTACCTCACGGGCGAGCAGGGACGTGCGCCGTCGCCGCTCTGGGACCCGCTCGAGTTCGCCGTGCGCGAAGCGCACGCGCGTGGGCTCGAGCTGCACGCCTGGTTCAATCCGTATCGCGCGCGCAACGAGACCGCCAAGTCACCCGATCACCGCACGCACATCGCGCGCACGCGTCCCGATCTGGTGAAGTCGTATGGGAAGTTCCTGTGGATGGATCCGGGTGAGCCCGAGGTGCGCAAGCGCACGCTCGACGTCGTGCTCGATGTCGTGAAGCGCTACGACATCGACGGGGTGCACATCGACGATTACTTCTACCCGTATCCCATCGCGCAGACGCGCGGACGTGGCGACCTGCCGTTTCCCGACGACAGCAGCTACGCGGCCTATCGCCGTCGCGGCGGACGACTCGCGCGCGATGACTGGCGACGCGAGAACGTGAACACGCTGGTGCGCGAACTCGCCGAAGGCATTCGCGCCGCGAAGCCATGGGTGAAGTTCGGCATCAGCCCGTTCGGCATCTGGCGTCCCGGTTCGCCGGCGGCGGTGCGGGGCTTCGATGCCTACGACAAGCTCTATGCCGACGCGCGGAAGTGGATGCATGAGGGGTGGGGCGATTACTTCTCGCCGCAGCTCTACTGGCCCACCTACAAGGACGGTCAGGCGTACCCCGTGCTGCTCGAGTGGTGGGCGGCACAGAACCGCCAGCGCCGTCATCTGTGGCCGGGCAACTTCACGTCGCGCGCTGGAGCGCGCGGGAGCGGCGCGTTCGCCGTGGGGGAGTTGCTCGAGCAGATTCGTGTGACACGCTCCAATCCCGGCTCGAGTGGCAACGTGCACTTCTCAATGCGGTCTTTCAGTACGAATCAGGCCGGCATGAATGACACGCTGTCCGATGGACCGTATCGCGAGCCGGCGCTCGTGCCTGCCTCACCGTGGATGTCGGCGCCTCCGCCGCCCATGCCGCGCGTGACGTTGGGGCGCGATCGGCGTGGTGCCCGCACCGTCGATCTCGCGACGGCCGACGGCACACGACCGTGGCTGTGGGTCGTGCGCATGCGCACCGACGACGGGTGGCAGGTGCATGTCGTGCCGGGCGACGTACGCACATGGACGCCACCATTCGCCGATGAGCCGAAGGACATGATCGTCTCCACCGTCAATCGCATCGGAGAGGTGCGGACTCCATGAGCAAGCGGCGCCCGTTCTTCTACCGCGAAAGCGAGGGGATGCGCATCACGGTGCGCCCGTCGTTTCTTGCGGAACAGTCGAGTCCTGTGCTCGGTCAGTTCGTGTTTGCGTATCACATCCGCATCGAGAATGTGAGCACGATCGCGGCCCAGCTGCGAACGCGTCATTGGCGCATTCACGATCCTGTCGCGGGCGACAGCATCGTGGAGGGTGAGGGCGTCGTCGGCGAACAGCCGCACCTGCTGCCCGGACAGGTGCACGAGTATCGCAGCTTCTGCGTCCTCAAGGCACCGCACGGGTGGATGGAGGGCCACTATCGCTTTGTCCGCGAAGATGGCTCGGCGTTCCGCGCCGTCATTCCGCGCTTCGACCTCGATGCGGAGCCTCGCCCCGACGCCGTGAGCTGAGGCGTCGTCAGCCCGTCGCGGCGTCCGGCCCGTCCACGAGTGCCGCGAGTGGCACCACGAGTTCGGCGAACGTGTCGGCCGGCAGCAGGTCGCGAACGAGCAAGGCGAGCAGCGTCGCGAGCGCCGGCTCGGCGAGTGGATCGAGGGTCGCGAGCGGGTCTTCGCTCGCCACGGTGTCGGTCGATTCGGCGACCGGGCGTCGCATCATCTGCAGCAGCGGGCCCGCCGCCGCGTCGCGCGCCGATTCGCGATCGGCGCGCGCCATCACCTCGCCCAGCATCCGCTCCGCACGTCGGAACGACGCGCGCTCGCGATGCGCGGTCCACGCGGCAAGGACACGGGCGTGCGCCTCCGCGTCGAGCGCCGCCAGCCGCTGCAGGAACGTGCGGATCTGCGCCGTTTGCGGTCCGTAGGGCGGCGTGTCCACCGTGACACGGGCGTAGCCAAGGCGCAGCAGCCCGGCACGCAACGAGGGCGTCTGTGGACGCCATCCAAGGGCGCGCAGGCGATGCACCAGAATGCGCTGATTGGATCGCATCGGCGTCGGTGCAGCCGCGACGTCCGCGGTGGCGCGGTGCGACACAATCGACGCGAGATCGAGCGTGCGCCCCTCCGCCTCGGCCACAATGGCCGCGCAGGTGCGCACCTGCAGCGGCGTACCATCGGCCACGTTGAGTACACGCGGTGTCGCCGTCGCGTTGGGACCGAGCGCGTGCGCGAGCCACACGCGAATGGCGCCGATCACATCGTCACGCCATGCGAGATTGGTCCAGTGCTCCCATCGCGCCGCGAGCGCCGTCACATCACGATAGCGCGGCAGCGGATCGCGATCAGGGCCGTAGAGACCGGCGACACGCAGCACACCGGCGATGAGTCCATCTCCGTCGGCGTCACGCACGAGCTGCTCGGCGGCGATGAGCGCCTGCTGCGACGGATCCGTCGCGGCGAGCGGCGTGTCTTCGTCCACGAACTCGCCGCTGGTGTAGCCGTAGACGCCGGTGCTCGAGATCCAGCAGAGCGCCCGCGCGCCGATCGCCCGCGCGATCCGCGCGGCGGCGCGCGCCGACGTCGGATAGGTCGCGCCGTGATCATCGCCACGGCGCCGATCCGGGGCGACGAGCGCGATGACCACGTCGTGCGCATGCAATGCCGCGGGAAGCGGAACGGCCGGGTCCGCGAGTGCGCGCAGGTCGAGCGCGAGCGCCTGACCGCCTGGCGGGGCCTCGTGTGCCGAGCGGCGCACGGTGGTGACGACAACGCCATCGGCGGCAAGCGTCTGCGCGAGTGCCCCGCCAAGCCAGCCGGCACCGAGGACGAGCGCGCGGCGCGGCGCGGGATGTGAGGGCGAAGACACGGAAGCGCGACAAGGGCAGGGAGGAGCCGGCGGGGTGGCCGTCCTCCCCGCGTCGTCGGTAGATTACAGGGTTGGCCGGGCGAGGTGCACCCCGGTCATCCCCATGTCGGGGCGAGGGCACCGAATACGCCAGGGACCACATGAGCAAGCAGGACGCGATCGAACTGGAAGGGACCGTCACCGAACTGCTGCCGAACGCGACGTTTCGCGTCACCGTGCAGAGCGGACATGAAGTGCTCACCACACTCGCCGGCAACATGCGTCGCAATCGCATTCGTGTGCTGGCCGGTGACCGGGTGACCGTCGAGGTCTCGCCGTACGATCTCACGCGCGGCCGCATCACGTTCCGTCACAAGAACTGAGCTGGTCGTCGGCGCGGTCGGTCGTGCGCGCCTCGCGTCACGTTCCGACCGGCAAGGCGCGTGTCGGAATGCGCCGTGGTCAGTCGGCGCCGCCGTCGAGCAGGAGTTCCGGCGGGACGCCGTAGTGAATCTCGAAGCCGAGACCGGCCGGTCGCACCGGTGCCGGTGGTGCCACCGGCGGCGTGTCGTCGGTCACGTGCCCTTCGAAGCCCGCGAGGCGTGCGGGCGTTGCGGCTGAGTCGGCGCGGAGTGGCGGCGGCGGAAGCTCCTCGACGAACTCGAGCGCGTAGTCGTCGGTGCTGTCGCTCGTCGCCAGCGGGAACACATCGATCG
>JALOPN010000005.1 GCA_025453875.1 Gemmatimonadaceae bacterium
GCGCAACGTGGCCATTCAGCCGAACTACACGGACGAGCAGAATCCGCAGTTCAATGCGGTGAACCCCGCCGCCGTACAGCCGTCCGCGTACACGTTCCGACGGATCGAGCAGCTCGAGAGCTTCACCCGCGATGCTGACCGCAATGGACGCGTTGACCTCCTGCTCCCGCTGCGTGAGGGTGACAACGGGACCCGCCTGAAGTTCGGCGCGCGCTATCGCGGCAAGGAGAAGCTCCGCGACAACAGCTACAACTTCGCCACGCCGCGCACCTCGCTCGGCAACATGGCGGCCAATGGTGCGGAAGACTTCTCCGTCTCGAACAACCTTGCTGGCAACTACGCCTACGGCACCTTCAGCACGCCGGCCTTCCTCGCCAACCTCGACCTCTTCAACTCGGCGGCCTTCACCCTCGCCGATCAGCCGGCCGAGTACGCCGCCGGCAACTTCGACGCCGAAGAGCGCATCAGCGCCGGCTACGGCATGATCGAGCAGAAGTTCGGCCCGAAGCACCGACATCCTGCCCAGCCTCAACGTGCGCTGGGATGTCTCGCCGAGCACCGTGGTGCGCGGCGCCTGGACGAATGCGCTGGCGCGTCCGAACTACTTCGACCTCGTGCCGTATCGCGAGATCAGCCTCGAGGACAACGAGCTCGCCACCGGCAATCCGAACCTCAAGCCGACGCGCTCGATGAACTTCGACCTCTCGGTCGAGAAGTACTACAGCAACGTGGGCCTCATCTCGGCGGGCGTGTTCTACAAGGACATCACCGACTTCATCTTCAACTTCACGCAGTTCCAGCAGCGTGATCCGGTCACGGGCCAGACCTTCGCGCAGATCAGCCAGCCGCGCAACGGTGCCGGCGCGACGCTCGCGGGTGCCGAGTTCGCGATCCAGCGCCAGCTCGACTTCCTCCCCGGCCTGCTGCAGTACCTCGGCGTCTACGCCAACTACACGATCAACGAATCGAGCGTGAGCGGTCTCGAAATCGAAGGTCGCGAGAATGAGGACCTGCCGCTGCTCGGCACGGCGCGGCACAGTGGCAACGTGTCGTTCTCCTTCGATGCGCCGCGCGTGACGATGCGCCTCGCCGTCAACTACCAGAGCGAATCGCTCGACGCCGGCGAAGGCGGCTACAACGAGGATGCCTTCTTCGACCGCTGGGCCGACCGCCGCACCGACATCGATGCCAACGCAACGGTGCGTATCACGCCGAGCATGCAGTTCTTCCTCGAAGCCAACAATCTGAACAACCGCCCGCTCCGCTTCTTCCAGGGCAACCGCGGTCGCCTCATGCAGGACGAGTTCTACGGCCGCCGCATCCAGACGGGCTTCAAGTTCGACTTCTGATCGCGGCAATCAGCGACAACGGAACGGAGACGCCGGAAGACGAACCGAAGAAGAACCCAAGAAGAACGAAGAAGAGCAACTGACCTCGGAATGCGAGGTGAGTTGCTCTTCTTCATTTTGTCTTCAGTTCTTCTTCAGTTCGTCTTCCAGCCCCTCGGTTCACTCGGCTCGATATCCGCAGGACGCGGCCATCAGCCAACGAGCCGCGCCGCCAGATACGCCTTGAGCTGCGACGTGCTCACCCGCTCCTGCGCCAGCGAATCACGCTCGCGCACCGTGACCGAGTCACTGGCCGCACTCTCGCCGTCCACCGTGATGCAGAACGGCGTGCCGACCTCGTCCTGCCGGCGGTAGCGCTTGCCGATCGAGCCCGTCTCGTCGTAGTCCACCGTCATGGCGCCGCGCAGCTCGTTCTGGATGCGCTTCGCCATGTCGGGCTGGCCGTCCTTCTTGGTGAGCGGGAACACCGCCGCCTTGATCGGCGCGAGGAAGGGCGCGATGCCGAGCACCACGCGTCCCTCGTCCTCGCCCTCCACCGTCTCTTCGCGATACGCGTTCACGAGCACGGCGAGCGTCACGCGGTCGGCACCCACCGACGTCTCCACGACGTACGGCACGTACCGCTTGTTGTTCGGCTGGTCGAAGTACTCGAGCTTCTTCCCCGAGAACTGCTGGTGCTGCGTGAGGTCGAAGTCGGAGCGGTTGTGAATGCCCTCGATCTCCTGGAAGCCGAGTGTGCCGCCGAAGTCGAACTGCACGTCGAACGCGGCGCGCGCGTAGTGCGCGAGCTCCTGCGCCGTGTGCTGGTGGAAGTGCAGGCGATCGGGCGACAGCCCCAGCCCCTGATGCCACGCCATGCGCGCCGCCTTCCAGTGCTCGAACCACTCCATGTCGGTGCCGGGCTCGACGAAGAACTGCATCTCCATCTGCTCGAACTCGCGCGTGCGGAAGATGAAGTTGCCCGGCGTGATCTCGTTGCGGAACGCCTTGCCGATCTGCGCGATGCCGAACGGCACCTTCTGCGGACCCATGAACGTCTTGAACATCAGGTTGAACTGCCGCGGCTCCGTGAGCTGGCAGGCATCATGCTGCCCCGGCTGCTTGCTCGGCTTCTGCGGGCAGCGCGCATCCTCGAGCTTGTCGGCGCGGAAGCGGCCCTTGCACGTCTTGCAGTCCACCAGTGGGTCCACAAAGCCACCCACGTGCCCGCTGGCTTCCCAGGTGCGCGGGTGCATGAGGATGGCCGCATCGAGCCCCTCCACATCGTCGCGGCGCACCATCGACTGCCACCAGTGCTCCTTCAGGTTGCGCTTGAGCTCAACGCCCAGCGGCCCATAGTCCCACACCGACCCCGTCCCGCCGTAGATCTCCGACGACTGGAAGATGAAGCCGCGTCGCTTGCAGAGCGACACGAGTTTGTCCATCACATCGGGGTGCGCAGGCATACCGGTCAGGGGGTTGGAGACGTGGCGGCCACGAGATGCGCGACGATGGCGTCGCCGTGGTCGCGGCCGTTCTCGATGAAAATGCGATTCGCGTCGAACCCCGACGCGATGACTCCCGCAAGGTAGACGCCCGGGACCGGCGTCGCCATCGTGGCCGGGTCGTGGGCCGGCACGCCCGTCGTGGGATCGATGGGCACGCCGAGCGAGGCCAGCAACCCGGTCTCCGGCAGGTAGCCGGTGAGCAGATACACCTGCGTCGCCGGCAGCTCCCGTTCGCCGTCGGGGCCGTGAATGGTGACCGACTCCGCGCCGATCCGCACGACGCGCGACCGGAAGTGCCCGGTGATGCTGCCGTCGGCAAGCCGATTCTGGATGATGGGGCGCACCCACGGCTTCACGCGCGCGTCCACCTCGGCCTCGAAGTGCACGAGCTGCACGCGCGCCTCGGCGCGGAAGAGCTCGAGCGCCGCGTCCACCGCCGAGTTGCCGCCTCCCACCACCACCACGGGCTCACGCCACGCGAAGTGCCCCTCCACGTAGCCATGCCGAACGTGCGGCAGCTCCTCGCCAGGCACACCAAGGCGATTGGGCTGTCCGAAGTAGCCTGTGGCAATACACACGGCATGTGCGTTGGTCACGCGCGCGCGTCCCGTGCGCGTCACCGTGTGCAATGCGTACCGCGGGGCGCGCGCGGGCGTGCTCACCGCACGCGCCTCGGACAACGCCTCGATCTGCGTGACCGATTCATACTGTCGCACCGGCAGATCGAAGTGCGACGCCACCATGCGGTAGTACGCCAGCGCGTCCCGACGCGACGGCTTCTCGTCCGCCACGACAAACGGCACCCCACCAATCGACAGTCGCTCGGCGGTAGAGAAAAACGTCATGTACGTGGGATACGACGCAATCCCCGACACGATCGGGCCGCGATCGAACAGCACCGTCCGCAGCCCCGCCTTCACCGCCGCGATGCCGACGGCGAGTCCGCAGGGGCCGGCGCCAACGATGGCGAGATCCACCATCAGCGTCTCGCCCCCACCCTGCCCATCGACACTCACGCGACGCTCGCGCGCGCCTCGATGATCTGGTCGCGTCGCGTCCCGACACTCACGTATGTGATCGGCACATCGATGGCCGCTTCCATGCGATCGAGATAGGCGCGCGCGGCGGACGGCAGATCGGAGAGCGAACGCGCCGTGCTCGTGTCGGTCTTCCAACCGTCGGTCCACTCGAGCACCGGCACCGCGCGCTCCAGCAGCTCGAGATCGGCGGGGAACTCGGTGTAGCGTTCGCCGTCCACTTCGTAGCTGGTGCACACCGCGATGCGATCGAGCGTATCGAGCACGTCGAGCTTGGTGACGGCGAGCCCCGTGAGCCCGTTCACGCGCGCCGCGTACCGCACGACGACATCGTCGAACCAGCCGCAGCGACGCGGGCGACCCGTTGTGGCGCCGTACTCGTTGCCCAGCTTGCGCACTTCGCTTTGCAGCGGCTCCGCGAGCTCGGTGGGCAGCGGACCATTGCCCACGCGCGTCGTGTACGCCTTCACCACACCGAGCGCCGCGTGGATCGCACGCGGCCCAATGCCCACGCCCACCGCCGCGCCACCCGCCGTGGTGTTGCTCGACGTCACGAACGGATACGTGCCGTGATCGACATCGAGCAGCGAGCCCTGCGCGCCTTCAAGGAGCACGGCCGCGCCGCTCTTGACGGCGTTGTGCACGCACAGCCCCACGTCATCGGCGAGCGCCAGCAGACGCGGGCCGACACGGCCGAGCGTCTCGAGCGTGTCGTCCACGTTCGCGCGCACATCGCTGCCCATGGCCGCGAGTCGCTCGTTGGCGTGCGCCACGCCACGCGTCACCTGTTCGCGCAAGCGTTCAGGCCAGCGCAGGTCGAGCACGCGCACACCGCGGCGCGCGATCTTGTCCTCGTACGTCGGCCCGATGCCGCGTCCCGTCGTGCCGATGGCCTTCGACGCCGCGCTCGCCTGATCCATGGCCTTGTGGTACGGCAGGACGAGCTGCGCCCGCTCGCTCACGTAGAGACGGCCTTCCACTTCCACGCCGTCCTCGACGAGGCCGTCGATCTCGTGGAAGAGCGTCTCGGGGTCGAGCACGACACCGTTGCCGATCGCGCAGCGGACCCCTTCGTGCAGAATGCCGCTCGGCACCTGATGCAGCACAAACGAGCGATCGCCGATGTGCACCGTGTGGCCGGCGTTGGCGCCGCCCTGGTAGCGCACCACCCAGTCGGCGCGCTCGGCGAGCACGTCCACCAACTTGCCCTTGCCCTCGTCGCCCCACTGCGCGCCCACCACCACGACGGTGCGCGTTGTCGTATCGAACATGACGATTCTGGAAGCAGAACGGCCGGGGCCGCTCCTGACGCGATGCGCACTCCGGTGGCGCAGGATCGGCGCGTGCCGACGCGCCTCAGGCACGCGAAAAACGCCCCGGCGGCGGTCGCTCGGGGCGTTGGTGGAATCTACTCTCGGCGCGCCGGGAAGCAACGTCGGCGCGCCGGGAAGCAACGTCGGCGCGCCGTGGGTCGTAGGTTTCGACGGAGCCGAAGCATGTACGGGATCTGGCGACACGACGAGGTGGGCGTAGGTCGGTCGGACTCCGAATTCAGAAGGTCATGCTGACAGACATCGGCGCCCATAGCGCTACACGTCGCCAAGGCGATGCCACGAGCGAAAGCTCGACGCGGGTCTCCACACCATGAATGAAGAAGCGGCTGCCAGCGCCGAGCCGCGAGGTAAGCCATAGGCCGGGCCAGCCTACCCCGCCGGTACCTTCGATCCATGAGCTACCCACGCCGGCGGTCAGATATGGACCCGTCTCCCGCCCATGCCGTTCCAGGCGCCCGCTGTACACGAATCCGACTGAGCGCAGCGACCGCCCCTCCGCAGCCAACAGCAACTCAGCATCTAACCGTGCGCAGAGAACGCCACAATCGGCTCGCTCAACAATGCCGAGCCGAAGGTGCGCAGCCACACGTGTCTCCGCGGCGACAACGCCGCCCAACCTCGCGACGCCGACCGCAAGTTCAACGCGAGGCCTCGCCTCTTGAGCAGTGAGCATGCGATGCGCGACAGCCAAACTGAACACCAAGGCGCCGCAACTTCGTGTGATGGAGCGGACCATGCGAAGTCAGATGCAGTCGGGATTCGACGGAGGACACGTGAGTTGGGTGACGACCTTGACTCGAAAATAGAACTCAAGAGGTGCGTTCAGCGTCCACGGGTCCGCCACCTCGGCTCGCACGCTCATGTAGCTGACGGGTTGCGACACGTCGGGAACGACATGAATCGAGCCACAGCCTGGCAGGGTGGGATGGGGATTCTGATGCCAGACCGTGGCAACGGGCGTCACTCCCCCGCTGAACTGCAGGCAATAACTATGGGTGTAGCTCGATGGCGATCCAGGGAAGAACGAGTATGTGACCTCGTCAAACTGGCCTGGCGGGATGCACAAGCCACCCAAGGCCGCCTCTGCGTTGATGATCTTCGTCACTCCTGCGTGGTGCGGACCACAGTGCTCACGTGACGTGCTCTTGAGCCTCTCATAGAGCTGGATATTCGTGAAAGCGGGGTACTTCCGACTCACAAGGGCAGCGACTCCACCGACCAATGCCGTCGCCGCAGAACTTGCATCCAGCTCGCTTAACGAAAGCCCTGCACCGCTGACGAATACAGGTGCGAACGCTATACCGTCGACAGCTGATCCCACACTTGCGCTCGGGTGAGGTTGCGAAAGACTCGATCTCGCGGTGACTGCGAACACTTCCGGCATTGTCGCTGGAAAGACCACCATCTTGAGTGGGACATTGGTGCCCGCCGGCGAAAAGAACGCAAAGCCTCGCTGATAGAATCCAAATTCGATGAGGTCGCGAAGGTCGCTGTACTCTCCAGCGAGTCCGAACCCGAGGACGATCACGCGCGATCCCGGAGGCATGCCTCCAGCCAGAAGGAGGCGATGAACCGCAGAGTAGCTGTCTGACCAGGCCGGCCAGACGCTACTTCCCACATCGCTCGAGACAACGTGCGTTCCGAACGCGACACCGACGGAACCGACGCCGTTCCTGGGAGCGGCTGTGACGGAGATCATTCGATTGCCATGGCTGCAGTTGGCACCGTTATTCGGACCGACCACAGTGATCGACAGCGCACCAACCTCTGGCCACGCGATGGGGTCAACTCCAGTATCGACGTAACCAATCGATGAACTGCCGAGAACGTTGCTCATGTACTCCCAGCCGCGCACGATCATCGCCTCGGCGAAAGACGATGAGTAAAGGTCACCACCGATGGTCGTGTGGAACAAGGGGCCGGTGTTCCACGCCTGCGGATCGCACCCCGAATTCGACATCGGGATCTCGCCTTCCGCATCGGGAAACATCGGTGACACGTAGTCGACGTTGGGATGGCTACGCAACAGCCGTAGTACGGACCGAGACGCCACGCGCGCGTTCACGATGGGAAGGAGAGGATCATCGTCGTGCAGCGTCAGCGAATCGAATTCCGCGAGGTCGAGTCGAATCGCCTTGCGATCCTCCTCGTCAAGCAGTGAGACCCCCCGCCACACTCCCCGATTCGCCCTTTCGGGTTTCAGTCCGATTCTGACCCAGCCGTCCGTGCGCATGATGCGCTCTTCGACACCCGCTGACGCGAGAAAAAGGCGCGAGGATGCCGAGCGCTCTGGGACCTCCGCGCCCGTCGCTTTGGCCGAAGTAACTGCCGGGCCTCCCGGACCGTTGACCTCGTCCAGAAATGAGGTGTTGGCATCCCTGCATCCCTCAACCGCGAAAAAAAGAAGAGCTAGGGCCGTCAAGCGCCGAAATCCTGAGTGGCCGTCGGACTGTGTCATATCCAGACACCTCATCGTTAGGAGCGGGACCGAGGCTTCTCCGCTGTCGCTCGGGGCGTTGGTGGAATCTACTCTCGGCGCGCCGGGCAGCAACGTCGGCGCGCCATCGCACGCGCGTCACGCAGGAGCCAGCACCCCGGCCCCGCGCAGCACCGCCTCGACCCGCGCCCGCTCCTCCGCATCACACGCCAGCAACGGCGCGCGCGGTGCGCCGCCGTGGAGCCCCACGAGGTCCATGGCCGCCTTGATCCCTGCGGGCCCGAACGCCGCCGCGATCTCCGCCGCGAGCGGCACCAGCATCGACTGCTGCGCCGCCGCCTCGGCGTCGCGTCCGGCTAGCGCGTCCGTCATCATCGCGCGCACCAGTGGCCCCGCATACAGCGCAATCGCGAGGATCGCACCGCGCGCGCCGAGCTGCACCGCGCCGGCGGCCGTGCCGCCATTCCCCGTGAGTACCGTGAAGGTGTCCGACTGCGCCTCGAGATAGCGCGCGAGCACCGGCAGATTGCCCGCCGAATCCTTCATGCCGATCACGTTCGCATGCTGCGCCATGGTGTGCACCAACTCCGGCGACAGCACGAGATGCGCGTAGGCCGGCATGTTGTACAGCAGCACCGGAATGGGACTCGCGTCGGCGACGGCCGTGAAGTGTGCGAGCAGCGCAGCTTCACTCATGCGCTTGAGGAAGTAGTGCGGCGCGATCACGAGCGCCGCATCGGCGCCCGCCGCCGCCGCATCCTTGCACCGCGAGATCGTGAGTCGCGTGCTCTCACTGCCGGTGCCGGTGAGCAGCCACTGGTGCGCCGGCACGATTTCGCGCGCCCACGCCGTCAGCTGCTTCCGCTCGGCGCAATCGAGCAGCGAGGCCTCGCCGCTCGAACCGGCCACGAGAATACCATCGAGCCCGTGCGCGAGGTGTGCGCGCAGGTTGCGCTGGAACGCATCACGGGCGAGGTCGCCCGTGGCGGGATCGAACGTGGAAACGGCGGGGGCCATCAGGCCGCCAAGCGGAGAACGTGTCATGCGCACAATCTACCGCGCGCACGCTCTGCGATCAGCCGCCCCTGCGCTCAGCTCCCGAACAGATTCTCGAACCCGCTCCCGAACACCGAGTCCTTGGGATTCCCGAGTGGCGACGGGCTCGTCACTGCGGTGATCCCCTGCGGGGACGTGGCCAGCGGCGGCATGGTCGGGCCCGTGCCAAGCGGGTGCGGTTCCGTCACCGGCCGCGCCGCGCCCGGCGCCGTGGCGGGGGCTCGTGCCGCCCACGCCTCCTGCTGCAAGCCGTCCGACTGCACCTGCTTCGCCGCGGGCCGGCCACGGCTGAGCGTGCGGAAGTTGAGCTCGAAGTCGGCCGGCCGCGTGGCCGCGCCGAGCGCCGTCTCGAAACTGATCTCCCCGCTGTTCACCAGATCGGTGAGATGCTGGTCGAACGTCTGCATGCCGTACTGCACGTTGCCGTCAGCGATGTAGTCGCGGATCTCACCGATGCGATTCTCGATGATGAGATCGCGAATCGTGGGCGTCACGATCATCACTTCGCACGCCACGATGCGCCCCGTGCCGTTGGCGCGCGGCAGCAGCCGCTGCGAAATCACCGCGTGCAGCGATTCGGCCAGACGGATGCGCACCACCGACTGCTCCTCCGGCGGGAACATCGCCACCACGCGCATGATCGTGCTCTGCGCATCGGGCGTGTGCAGCGTGGACACGAGCAAGTGCCCCGTCTCGGCCGCTTTCATGGCCGTGTCGATCGTCTCGGTGTCGCGCATTTCGCCGATCATGATCACGTCGGGATCCTGACGCAGCGCGGCGCGCAGCCCCATGCGGAACGTGTCGGTGTCGATCCCGATCTCGCGCTGCGTGATCGACGCCCGGATGTCACCATGCAGGAACTCGATCGGGTTCTCGAGCGTGACGATGTGCTTCTCGTAGTGCGCGTTGATGGTGTTCACCATCGCCGCCATCGTGGAGCTCTTGCCGGAGCCGGTCACGCCGGTCACCAGCACCATGCCCCGCTCGGCGTGCGCAATGCGCTCGATGACCGCGGGCAGTCGGAGCGACTCCACCGTGGGCACATTCTCGGGGATCACGCGCATCACGATCGAGAACGCACCACGCTGGCGCATGATGTTCACGCGAAAGCGGCCCACACCGGGCTGCGCCCACGAGCAGTCGTGGTCGCGCAACGCGTCGATGCGCTGACGCTCTTCCTCGTGCTCGAGCAATCGCTGCGCGATGGCGCGCGTCTGATCGTTCGTGAGCGCCTGCTTCGTGAGCGCGACGAGCCGCCCATCGATGCGTGCACGCACGTTGTCGCCCGCCTTGATGTGGATGTCGGACGCGCCCCGATCCACCGCCGCCTTGATGATTCGCTCGATCGACACGTTCCCGTCGCCTGGTAAGGCAGCCGGACCGCGACGACGAGCGTCTCAGTATCCGGCCACCGGATCCACGACGTTGCGCAGCGGCTCCCCCGCCACCCACCGTCGCCAGTTGTCCTCGAACAGCTGCAATGCCCGCTGCCAGTGACGCGCTGGCGACACGCCCGAGACGTGCGGCGTGACCAGCACCCGCGGATGCCCCCAGTACGGGTGCTCCGCCGGCAACGGTTCCGAGGGAAAGACGTCCAGCGCCGCGCCACGCAACCGGCCCGCGTCGAGCGCGGCCAACAGCGCCGCGTCGTCGAGCAAGGCACCCCGCGCCACGTTCACCACGATCGCGCCCTCGGGCAGCAGCCCGAGCCGGCGCGCGTCCAGCAGGCCGCGTGAGAGCGCCGTAAGCGGGGCGGCGAGCACCACCACGTCGGCCGACGGCAGGGCCGCGTCGAGCGCATCCGGCCCGATCACCGCCGCAAAGCCCTCAGGCACGCCAAGCGACGGCCGACGTCGCACACCCGTGCACGTCGCCCCCCACGCCGAGAACCGGCGCGCCACCGCCCGACCGATTCCGCCAGCCCCCACCACCAGCACGCGCAGGTCGGCCACTTCGCGCACGGCAAACGGCGGCGTCTGGAAGGAACGCTTGTCCCACACACCCGCGCGCTGCTGGTGCACCGCGTGGTCGAGACCGCGCACGAAGTGCAACACACCGGCCAGCACCGTTTCGGCCATCGCCTCCGCGTACACGCCGGCGCTGTTCGTGAACACGAGCCCGGCCTCGAGTAACGCCGGCGTGATCGACGATCCCACCCCCGCCGACGCACTGTGCGCCCAGCGCAACCGCGGCGCCGCCGCGACCAGCGACGCGGGCAAGCCATACCCGAAGTACGCCTCCGCCTCGCCGATCGCCGCCATCGTTTCGTCACTCACCGCGTTCGTGCCGTCACCGCTCGAATCGGTGACCGACTGGATGTTCACCAACTCCCACCCGGCTGGCGTCGCCGCGCGCAACCGCTCCAGCCCCCACGGCGGCAACGCCATCGTGGGCGCCGTGCTGTTGAGATCCACCACCAGACGACGCATGGACATCACGCGCCGACCGATGGCACCGTGAGCGGGTCCATGCCCATGCGCGCCTTCACCTCGCGCATCGTCTCCTGCGCGATGCCGCGCGCGACACGCGCACCATCGGCCAGCGCATCGAGCACACGCTGCGGCTCCTCCACCAGCTGCTGCGCGCGCGTGCGAATGGGCGTGAGCTCGGCCACCATGTGCTGATGCAGCACCTTCTTGCAGTCGATGCACCCCCACCCCGCGCTGCGACACTGCGTGTCCACCGCCGCCACCGTCTCGGCCGGCGAGAATGCCCGGTGCAACGTGAACATGTTGCACACCTCCGGATTGCCCGGATCGGCCTTGCGGATGCGATTGGGGTCGGTGACCGCCGGCCGCAGCTTCTGCCAGATGTCATCGTCACTCTCGAGCAAGCCGATCGTGTTGCCGAGCGACTTCGACATCTTGGCCTTGCCGTCGAGCCCCACGATGCGACGCGTGGGCGTGAGCAGCGGCTTGGGTTCGGGGAAGAACTCCTCACCGAAGCGCGCATTCCACTTGCGCGCGATGTCACGCGACAGCTCGAGATGCTGCACCTGATCTTCGCCAACGGGCACGGCGTCCGCGCGATAGAGCAGGATGTCGGCCGCCTGCAGCACCGGATACATGAGCAGACCGGCAGGAATGCTCTCCATCGTGCCCGACTTGTCCTTGAACTGCGTCTGCCGCTCCAGATCGCCGAGCGGTGTGAGCGTGGTGAAGATCCACGACAGTTCGGTATGTTCCGGCACGTCGCTCTGCAGGAACACGTTGGCGCGCGACGGGTCGAGGCCGGATGCGAAGAGCGACCGGGCCATGTCCCAGCGCCGCTGCCGCAGCACGGCCGGATCGTAGTTGCCCGTGATGGCGTGGTAGTCCACCACGCAGAAGAGGGCGCCTTCATGCTGCTGCTGCAGCGCGACCCAGTTCTTGATCGCGCCCAGATAGTTGCCGATGTGCAGTTCGCCCGACGGCTGGATCCCACTGAAGATGCGTGACATCCCTCAAGGGTAAGGAACCCCGGAGTCCCAGTGCAAGCGAAGACCCACCCCACGATGCCGACGTCGCCGTCCGACGCGCGCCACCTGCGTGACATCGCGCTCGCCGCCGCCCGTGCCGGCGCATCGGTCATTGCCGAACGGGCCCGCGACCGCGCGAGCCTCACGTGGGAGGAAAAGTCGCCCGCCGATTTCGTGTCGGTCGTCGACCGCGCGGCCGAAGCCGCGCTCGCCGAGGTCATCGCCACGCAGTTGCCCGACGCCACGCTGCTGGCCGAAGAGGGCACGCCCGACGCGAGCATCACGCGCGGCATCACCGTGGTGGCCGACCCGCTCGACGGCACCACCAACTTCCTGCACGGCTTCCCCTGGTACGCCACGAGCGTCGGTGTGCTGGTGGACGGTGTGCTCTCCGCGGGCGCGATCGTGAATGCGGCCACGGGCGAGACGTTCGTGGCACACGCCGGCGGCGGGGCGCATCGCGTCGCCGCCGACCACACGACGTCGCCGATTCATGTGTCGTCCATTCGCGAACCGCTGCGCGCCCTCATCGGCACCGGCTTCCCGTTTCGCCACGCGCATCACCTGCCGCGTTATCAGGCGCAGTTCGCCGCCGTCGCCACCCGCACCGCCGGCATGCGCCGCGCGGGCTCGGCAGCACTCGATCTCTGCGACGTCGCCTGTGGCCGCTTCGAGGGGTTCTGGGAGATCGAGCTCGCCCCGTGGGATGTGGCGGCGGGCGTGCTGCTCGTGCGTGAAGCAGGTGGTCTCGTCACCGACTGGGACGGGGTGGACGTGCCCGTGCAGCACGGCCCGATCATCGCCGGCAACCCGCACCTGCACTCGTGGCTGCTCGACGCACTGGCTGGCCGCCTCGGTTGAACGACGGCGCGCCCTCGCTGATCTTGCCTGCTTCACCCCAGCCCTGCCGCCATGCCGCTCGTCGAATGCGTCCCCAACTTCTCGGAAGGCCGTGACCCGGCCGTGATCGCGGCCATTCGCGACGCCATCGCCGCCGTGCCCGGTGTGCACGTGCTCGACGTGTCGAGCGATGCCTCACACCATCGCTCCGTCATCACGTTTGTCGCGCCGCTCGAAACGGCGGTCGACGCCGCGTTCGCCGGCATCGCCGAAGCCACGGCGCGCATCGATCTCACCAAGCACAGCGGCGAACACCCGCGACTTGGCGCAACCGATGTGGTGCCGTTCATTCCACTCGACGGCACCACGATGGACGACTGCATCGCGCTCGCGCGCGAGCTCGGGGAACGCGTGGCCGCGCAGCTCGGCATTCCGGTCTACCTCTACGAGCGCGCATCACGCACACCCGCGCGCCAGAATCTCGCCGATGTGCGTCGCGGTGAGTTCGAGGGCATTCGCGACACCATCGCCACCGACGACTCACGCATTCCCGACTACGGCGCGCGCGCGGTGCATCCCACCGCTGGAGCGATCGCGATCGGCGCGCGTCCGTTTCTCGTGGCGTACAACGTGTATCTGGGTCCAGCGAGCAACCTGCCCGTGGCCAAGGCCGTCGCCAAGGCGGTGCGCGGTTCGAGCGGTGGCCTGCGCTTCGTGAAGGGCATGGGCCTCGAAGTGGATGGACAGGCGCAGGTGTCGATGAACCTCGTGGACACCGAGCAGACGCCGTTGCATCGCGTCTTCGAAATGGTGCGCAGCGAAGCGGCCGCGCACGGTGTGGTGCCGACGTGGAGTGAACTCGTGGGACTCGTGCCGGAGCGCTGTCTGCTCGAAGCGGGCGCGCGGCACGTGCAGCTCCGCGACTACTCGCCGGCCATGCTGCTGGAGCGCCGTGTGCGCGAGGTGGCCAGCGGTGGCGAGTCGCTCGACGGTTTCGTGTCGCGCGTCGCCTCAGCCTCACCGACGCCGGGCGGGGGCAGCGTGGCCGCGCACGCGGGGGCGTTGGGTGCCGCACTCGCGCAGATGGTGGCCGGCCTCACCGTGGGCCGCAAGAAGTACGCAGCCGTGGAAGACGAAGCACGCACGATTGCCGAGGAGGCATCACGCCTGCGCCGCACGCTCGCGCAGCTCGTGGTGCGCGATGCCGAATCGTACGACGCGGTGCGGGCCGCCTACCAACTCGGCGGTGATACCGATGACGCCGCGCGCGCACGACGAGACGCGATTCACGCCGCGCTGTTCGGTGCTGCCGACGTACCACTCGAAACGGCACGCGCCGCGGCGCGTGTGTGCGCGCTCGCGGCACGCGTGGCGCAGATCGGGAATCGCAATGCAGTGAGCGATGCGGCAGTGGCCGCGCTGCTCGCCGAAGCGGCGTGCAAGGGCGCCGTGTGGAACGTGCGCATCAACGTGCACGCGCTCGCCGAGGAAGGTGCGGACCTGCTCCCGGGATCACGAGCCTCGCAGCTGCTCACCGACGCGCGTGCCCTGCTCGACGCGGCGGCCGTGGATGCGCGCGCGGCTGAGCGTGAGGCCGAAGCCGCGCTCAGTCCGGCAGCTTCGTGAGAATGCGCGGACCGTGGTCGGTGATGGCGATCGTGTGCTCGAAGTGGGCCGAGCGCTTGCCATCGATGGTGACGACGGTCCACTTGTCGGCCAGCGTGCGCGTCTTGGCGGTGCCCACGTTCACCATGGGCTCGATCGCGATGGTGAGCCCCGCCACGAGCTTCTTGCCGCGCTTCGGCTTGCCGTAGTTGGGAATCTGGATCTCTTCGTGGGGCGCAAACCCCACGCCGTGTCCCACGAGTTCACGCACGATCGCAAAGCCGGCCGGTTCGACCACGCCCTGAATGGCCGCCCCGATGTCGCCGACGTGGTTGTCTACGGTAGCGGCCGCGATGCCCGCGTAGAGCGAGCGCTCGGTGATCTCGAGCAGCCGCTGCGTCGTGGCATCGATGACGCCGACCGGATGCGTGACGGCCGCATCGGTGAACATCCCCTCGTACTTCACGCCGATGTCGACGGAGACGATGTCACCCTCCGCCAGGACGCGCTTGGTGGTGGGGATGCCGTGCACGATCTCCTCGTTCACCGAAATGCACGCCGAGGCCGGGAAGCCGTAGAGCCCCTTGAACGCGGGCTCGGCGCCGGCGTGGCTTCGAATGAAGTCTTCGACGTGCCGGTCGAGATCGGCCGTGCTCACACCCGGGCGCACGAACTGCTTCACATGCGCGTGCGTGGCGGCGAGAATGGCACCGCCGCGCGCCATCGTCTCGATTTCGCGCGGCGACTTGAGCTGCAGCCCCGACCCGAGGGAGCCGATGGCCATGTCAGCGCGAGGGGCCGAGGCCCGCGAGCGCGCGTGCTTCGACTTCGTCGAGCGTTCCCACCGCATTGATCGCGACGATGCGCGCGCCATTGCGGCGATACCAGTCGATGACCGGCGCCGTTTGTGCCTTGTACACTTCGAGGCGCTTGCGCACGGCTTCGGGCTCGTCGTCGCGACGGCGCGTCAGCGTGCCGACTCCGTTGTGCTCCGTGCAGCCACACGGTTGCCCCGGCTCGCGACCGAAGAACGGACGCTGACACGAATCGCAGGTCGTACGGCCCGAGAGGCGGCGCACGAGTTCCTCGGTCTCGACATCGAACAGCAGCACCGCGTCGAGTTCACGACCGAGCGACTGAATCATCTCGGTCAGCCCTTCGGCCTGCGGAATGGTGCGCACGACGCCGTCGAGGATGGCGCCCTTCGCCGCGTCGGGCGAGTTGAGCGTCTCCTTCATGATCCCCATGATGACTTCATCGGGCACGAGGTCGCCGCGATCCATCGCGGCCTTGGCCTCGAGGCCAAGCGGTGTGCCTTCGCGCACCGCCGCGCGCAGCACATCACCGGTGGCGATCTTCGGAACACCAAGGCGAGCGGCAAGCCGCTCGCCTTGAGTCCCCTTGCCGGCCCCTGGGGGGCCGAGGAGCACGATCAGCACGTGGTCAGATTCCGGTGGCGGGTGCGCGACCGCGGAAGCGGACGCGTCCCTTCTTCATGAAGCCGTCGTACTTGCGGAGCAGCAGGTGCTGCTGCATCTGCGCCATCGTGTCGAGCGCCACGCCCACCACGATGAGCAGCGAGGTTCCGCCAAAGAGGAACGGCACGTTGATCAGGCGCGCAATCAGCATCGGAAGCAGCGCGATCGCCGTCAGGAACAGTGCCCCCGGCAGCGTGATCTTCTCGATCACCGATTCGATGTACTCCGCCGTCTTCGCGCCGGGCTTCACGCCCGGGACAAAGCCACCCTGCTTCTTCAGGTTCTCGGCGATGTCCACCGGATTGAAGATGATCGAGGTGTAGAAGTACGTGAACAGGATGATCAGCACGGCCGAGACCACGAAGTACAGCCACGGGTTGGGGCCGAGCGGGTTGAACATTTCCGCGATCTCCTGCAGCCGCGGATTGCCGCTGAACTGACCGATGGCGCCCGGCACGATGATCACCGACTGCGCAAAGATGATCGGCATGACGCCGGCCGTCGTGATGCGCAGCGGGATGAAGTTCCGGCTCGCTTCGCGCTGACGTCCGCGGCCCATCGTGCGCTGCGGAATCTGGATCACGATCCGTCGCGCGGCCACGGTGACGGCCACCACCGCCGCCACGATGGCGATCGACATGACGCCGAGCAGCAGCAGCGAGAAGATCGGGATCGCGCCCGTGCTGAAGAGCTGGAACGTCTGGAAGATCGCGGGCCAGAAGCCCTGCACGATCGAGAAGAAGATGAGCAGCGAGGCACCGTTGCCGATGCCGCGCTCCGTGATCTGCTCACCGAGCCACATCACGAACAGCGCGCCCGTCGTCAGGAACAGCATCATCTGGATCGTGAACCACGCTCCCGGACGCGACACCGCGTTCGGCAACCCGGACACGAACAGCGCGAAGCCGTAGGCCTGCACCATGGCGAGCGCGACCGTGAGGTAGCGCGTCCACTGCGTGACCTTCTTTCGACCCTCTTCATCCTTGTTCATCTTGTCGATCGTGGGCACGACAGCGCCCGCGATCTGCATGAAGATGCTCGCGGAGATGTAGGGCATGATGCCGAGCGACAGCACGGTGGCGCGCTCGAGCGATCCGCCCACGAAGAGGTTGTACAGCCCGAGGAGTCCACCGCTGCCCTGGGCCGCGAAGAAGTCCATCATGGCCGTCACGTCGATGCCAGGCGCGGTCACGTGCGACCCTGCCCGGTAGATCACCAGGCAGAGCAGCGTGAACGTGATCTTCTGCCAGAGCTCCGGCGTCTTGTAGATGTTCGCTACGGCGTTAGCCGCCGCATTGGTCTGGGCCATGCCGGGTGGGCCTCCGTCAGCCCTCGACGCGGCCGCCGGCCGCCTCGATCTTGGCCTTCGCCGATGCGCTGACCTTCACGCCGCGCACCGTGACCGGCCGGGTGAGCTCGCCATTGGCGAGCAGCTTGGCCGGACCCTTCCCCGCGCGGACCAGGCCGGCGGCGAGCAGGATCTCGGTCGTGATTTCTTCGCCCGTCAGCGCCTGAATGGCGTCGAGGCGCACGATCTGCGCCTCCTCACGGAACGGATTCGTGAAGCCGCGCTTCGGGATGCGACGCGTGATCGGCATCTGGCCGCCCTCGAAGTGCGGCTTGCCGCCACCAGGACCACCGTGCCCCGAACGCGCCATCGAGCCCTTGTGACCCTTGCCGGCCGTCTTGCCCAGCCCGGAGCCCGGACCACGGCCCACGCGACGCCGCGTCCGGTGCGAACCGGGCGCGGGCGTCAGGTTGTGCAGACCGATCTTCTCATTCTTCGACACGGCTTACTCCTCGACCGGCGTCACCTGAACCAGGTGACGCACGTGCTTGATCTGGCCGCGCAGCGACGGGGTATCCGTCTGCACGACGCTCGCCTGATGATGCTTGAGGCCGATTGCCTGAAGCGTCAACCGCATCCGCCACGAGTGCCCGATGGCGCTACGCACCTGCGTGATGCGAACCTGCTTGCCCGTCGGCGCTTCCAGCTTCGCCGTGTGCTTCGGCCCCTTGGACGGGTGCCACACGAATGTCCGCGGCATTATGCCACCTCCGCGGCCACCACAGCCGCTGCACCCGGTGCCGACAGCTCAGCGCGCTTGCCCTTCGCCCGCGACCGGTAACCGATCCGGCTCGGCTCGACGCCGCGCTCCTTCGCTGCCTGCTCCACCGTGATCAGGTTCTGCAGCCCGTCCATCGCCGCCCGCACCATGTTGTGCGGATTCGTCGAGCCCAGGCTCTTCGTGAGAATGTCGTGGATGCCAACGCACTCCATGATCGCACGCACCGCACCACCGGCGATCACGCCGGCACCAGGCGCGGCCGGCTTCAGCAACACCTTGCCGGCGCCGTGCTTGCCCACCACTTCGTGCGGAATGGTCGAGCCCGTGAGCGGGATCTGCACCATCGACTTGCGCGCCGCCTCGACGGCCTTGCGCACTGCCTCCGACACTTCGTTGGCCTTGCCGCTCGCGTAGCCCACCTTGCCCTGGCCGTCACCGACCGCCACGAGCGCGTTGAAGCTGAAGCGACGGCCACCCTTCACCACCTTGGCCACGCGGTTGATCGCGACCACGTTCTCCACGAGATCGCTCTGCTCGCGCTCGGCACCCGGCGCCGGACCACGTCCGTCGCGGCCGCCGCCCGGGCCACCACGACCGCTGTTCTCGCCGCCACGCCCCGGGCCACGGCCACCGGGACCGCCCGGGCCACGACCACCGCCCGGACCGCCACGACCGCCACCCGGGCCACCGCGACCACGGCCACCACCGCCGCCGCCGCTGCGAGCGCTACCACCGCGTGCGGGAGCGCCCGCGCCACCCTGATTCATTTGCTCAGCCATGTCAGAACTCCAGGCCGCCCTCGCGGGCGCCATCGGCCACGGCCTTCACTCGGCCGTGGTACTGGTATCCGGCGCGGTCGAAGACGACCTTCGAGATTCCGGCCGCCTTGGCACGCTCCGCAATGGTCTTGCCCACCGCGGTCGCCTTCTCCGACTTCGAACCCGTCAGCGCCTGATCGCCCACCGACAGCAACGTGCGCTGCGCGTCGTCGTCGACGATCTGCGCGTACACGTGCTTGAGCGACCGGAACACCACCAGGCGAGGACGTTCGGCCGTCCCCTGCACCTTCTTGCGTACCCGCAGGTGACGGCGCGCGCGCTTCTCCGCGCCCGTCTTCGGGATGCCCATGCGTGCCATTACTTGCCTCCCGCCTTGCCGGCCTTGCGCCGGATCGCTTCGCCCGCGTAGCGCACGCCCTTGCCCTTGTAGGGTTCGGGCTTGCGGTAGCTGCGGATCTCCGCCGCCACCTGCCCGACCAGTTCCTTGCTCGTCCCCGCCACGACCACCGTGGTCGGGTTCGGCGCCGTGATCGAAATCCCCGCCGGCGCCTTGTACTCGATCTGGTGCGACAGCCCCAGCGAGAGCTTCACGCCGTACGGCTGAATCTCCGCCTTGTAGCCCACGCCCGTGATCTCCAGCGTCTTCGAGAAGCCCGACGTCACACCCTCGACCATGTTGGCCACCAGCGTGCGCGTCAGACCGTGCAACGACTTGTGCGCCGTCTCATCGCTCGGACGCTCCACCAGCAGCGTCGCTCCATCCTGCTTCACGATCATCTCGGGGTGCAGCGCGCGTGAGAGTTCCCCCTTGGGGCCCTTCACGACCAGCACGTTCCCGGTGATCGACACCGTGACACCCGCCGGGACCGGCACCGGGCGCTTTCCAATTCGCGACATGTGCGGCGTCTCCTTACCAGACCAGGGCGAGCAACTCGCCCCCGGTGTTCGCCTGACGCGCCTGGCGATCCGACATGATCCCCTTCGACGTGCTCAGAATGGCCATGCCCAGCCCGTTACGCACGCGCGGGATCTCGCCCACACCCACGTAGCGACGCAGACCCGGCGACGAGACGCGCTCCAGCGAGCGAATCACCGACTGCCCGCCGTGCGCGTACTTCAGGATCACGCGCAGCAACTGCTTGCCGTCCTCCGACGTGACCGTGCGGTAATCCGTGATGAACGCGTTCTCCTTGAGAATGCGCGCAATCTCGGTCTTCATGTTCGACACCGGCATGTCCACCCGGCGGTGGTTGGCCGCGCACGCATTGCGAATGCGCGTCAGCATGTCGGCGATAGGATCGTTCAGGCTCATGTCTGTCTGTAGCTCCTCTGGTTTCCGGGGCCGCGCCCGGACCTGTAGGAAGTGAATGGAATGCGGCTTACCAGCTCGCCTTGCGAACGCCGGGGATCAGGCCGTTGAGCGCCATCTCCCGCATCGCATTGCGGCTGAGGCCGAACCGGCGCACAAAGGCGCGCGGACGGCCCGTCATGCTGCACCGGTTGCGCAGGCGCGTCTTCGACGAGTCGCGCGGCAGCTTGCGCAGCTTCTCGTACGCTTCGGCGCGCGCTTCCGGCGACGTCGACGGGTTCTTGATGATCGCCTTCAGGGCCGCACGACGCTCCGCATAACGGGCGATCAGTTCGACGCGCTGGGCGTTTCGGGCGAGCTTGCTGGTCTTGGCCATCGGGTTGGTCTCTCGGGTATCGGGGCGGCGTCCGTCAGGCCGCTTCGGCCGGCTGCGCCACCTTGGGCGTCACCGGCTTCTCATCGCCACGGAACGGCACGCCGAGCTGGTGCAGCAGCGCCAGCGCTACGTCATCCTTCTCCGCCGTGGTGACGAACGTGATGTCGAAGCCATGAATCTGCTCGACCATGTCGTAGTTGATCTCCGGGAAGATCATCTGCTCCTTGATGCCGAGCGTGAAGTTGCCACGACCGTCGAACGACTTCGTGCCGAGACCGCGGAAGTCGCGGATACGCGGGCACGCCACCGTCACGAACCGATCGAGGAACTCCCACATGCGCGCACCGCGCAGCGTCACCGACGCGCCGATCTCCTGCCCCTCGCGGAGCCCGAAGTTCGCGATCGACTTCTTCGCCTTGCGACGCACCGGGCGCTGGCCCGTGATGAGCGCGAGCTCCTCGACCACGATGTCGAGCAGCTTCGGCTGCTTCACCGCGTCACCCACACCGCAGTTCACCACGATCTTCGTGAGCGTGGGCACCTGGTGCACGTTCGTGAAGCCGAACTTCTGCGTCAGCACCGCCCGCACGGTCTGCTCGTAGTGCGTCTTGAGACGCGGCGTGGCCGTCGGCAGCCCGGCGCCTGCGTGATCGCGCTTGGTGAAGTCGATCGCGGCACGACCGCCCGCCGCGCCCTTCCCCTTCGCGCCACCCTTGCCGGCCGCCGCGCCCTTGCCACCCTTCGCCGCGCCACCCTTCGTCGCGCCGCCCTTTGCTCCGCCCTTCGCGGGCGCCTTCGTCTTGGTTGCCATGTCTGCTATCCGCCCGGTCAGCGATTACGCGCGATCGACTGCCCGCTCTTCACGGCGATCCGCTCCTTGGTCCCGTCCTTGTCGGTCCGCGCGCGCACACGCGTCGGCTTGCCGGACTGGGGATCGATCAGCATCACGTTCGACGCCGCAATCGGCGCCGCCATCTCGACAATCGCGCTCTGCTCCTCGGCCGTGCGGGCCCGGCGGTGCTTCTTCACGATGTTGATGCCCTCGACCGTGATCCGCCCCGTCTTGTGGTAGACGCGGATCACCTTCCCTTCCTTGCCCTTGTCGTCGCCGCGCATCACGCGCACCACGTCACCCGTGGTGACGTGCACCGGCTCACGCGACGCCTTGAGCGCATGCCGCGACGCGCCGAGGCGCTGCCCGCGATCCGTCTTGTAATACCGTGTAATCCGCATGTCAGATGACCTCAGGCGCCAGCGACACGATCTTCATGTAGCGCTTCTCGCGCAGCTCGCGAGCCACGGGGCCGAAGATACGCGTCGCGCGCGGATCGCCGTTGTCGTTGATGATCACGACGGCGTTCTCGTCGAAACGGATGTAGCTGCCGTCCTTGCGCCGCGTCTCCTTCACCGTGCGCACCACGACCGCCTTCGCCACGTCCGACTTCTTCACCGTTCCGTTGGGCAGCGCGTCCTTCACCGCCACGATGACACGGTCACCGATGCCGGCGTAGCGACGGCGCGTACCGCCGAGGACGCGGATCACCAGGGCGCGCTTGGCACCCGAGTTGTCCGCCACCTTCACGACCGATTCCTGTTGAATCATTGCTCTCTCCCCCGACCCTTAGCGGGCGCGCTCGACGATTTCGACCAGGCGCCACCGCTTGTCCTTCGACAAGGGCCGGGTCTCCATGATACGCACCGTGTCGCCGACCTTCGCCGAGTTCTCCTCGTCGTGGGCCTTCAGGCGCTTCGAGCGCGTGACCATCTTGCCGTAGACCGGGTGCGGCATGCGCCGATCGATCTGGACCACGACGGTCTTCTGCATCTTGTCACTCACCACCACGCCCACACGCTGCTTGCGCGCGGCGCGGTCGACGCCATTCTCGGCGCTGGTGCTGTTGTTCTCAGCCATCGTTCGGACCACTCCGGGTTAACGCGCCGTGGAGCGACGCGCCGCCTTCTTGGCGACCGTCTTCTTCGCAGGCGTCGCGGCAGCGCCGCGCACCAGCCCCTTCGCCCGCTCGCGCAGGATCGTCTGCAGGCGCGCGACGTCGCGCCGGATCACTCGCTGCCGGAGGGGATCCTCCAGCGCCTCCGTTGCCGAACGGAAGCGCAGACGAAACCGCTCTTCCTCCAGCTCCGCAATGCGGGCGCGAAGCTCGTCGTCACCGAGCGCGCGGATGTCTTCAGCCTTCATTGCTCACCACCTCTTCGCGCACGACGAACTTGGTCTTCAGGGGAAGCTTCGCAGCCGCCAGCGCGATGGCCTTTTCGGCCACATCCTGCGCCACGCCTTCGAGCTCGAACAGGATGCGCCCGGGCTTGATCACGGCCACCCACTGTTCCGGGGAGCCCTTACCCTTGCCCATGCGCGTTTCGGCCGGCTTCTTCGTCACCGGCTTGTCGGGGAAGATGCGAATCCACACCTTGCCGCCGCGCTTGATGTGACGCGTCATCGCGACGCGGCACGCTTCGATCTGCCGGTTGGTGATCCACCCCGGCTCGAGCGCCTGCAGGCCGTAGTGGCCGAACGACACCGTCGCGCCACGATGCGCCAGACCCGTGGTGCGCCCCTTGAACATCTTGCGGAACTTGACCCGCTTCGGACTCAGCATGATTCAGTCTCCTCAGGCGCCGGTCGAGTAGGTCTTGTTGCGACGGTCTTCCACGACCTCGCCCTTGAACACCCACACCTTGATCCCGATCACGCCGTACGTGGTCCGGGCGGTGGACGTCGCGTAGTCGATGTCCGCGCGCAGCGTGTGAAGCGGCACGCGCCCTTCGTGGTAGCCCTCAACGCGCGCGATTTCCGCGCCGCCAAGACGACCGCTGCACTTCACCTTGATGCCCTGCGCGCCGCTGCGCATCGCGCCCTGCACCGCGCGCTTGAGCGCACGACGGAACGAGATACGCTGGATCAGCTGCGCCCCGATGTTGTCGGCGATCAGCTGCGCCTCGACCTCCGGCCGCTTGATCTCCTCGACGTTGATCCCCACTTCCTTGCCCGTCAGCTGCGCGAGCTCGTCGCGCAGCTTGTCGACCTCGGCGCCCTTCTTGCCGATCACGACGCCCGGACGGCCGGTGTGGATCGTCACGACCACCTTGCCCGGCTTGCGCTCGATGCGCACGTCGGCAATGGCCCCGTTATCGAGGCGCGCCTTCAGGTACTTGCGCAGCAGCGCGTCTTCCTTGAGCAGCGCCGGCATGTCCTTCCCGGCGTACCACGTGGAGCGCCACGACTTGGTGACGCCCAGGCGGAAACCGATCGGATTGACCTTCTGTCCCATTATCGTCCCGCCTCCGCCACCACGATTTCCACGTGGCTGGTCCGCTTGAGCATCGGCGTCGCCCGGCCCATGGCCGCCGGCGTCCACCGCTTGAGCTTCGGTCCCTCGTTGATGACCGCGCGCGTGATCACGAGCGTGTCGACGTCGAGCGACGTGTTGTTCTGACGCGCCGACTGCTCCGCGTTCGCCACGGCCGACTGCAGCGTCTTCTCGATCTGCTTGGCCGCGTGCTTCTTGGAGAACTTCAGCAACGCCAGCGCATCATTCACGCGCTGACCGCGAATCTGGTCGATGACCAGCCGCATCTTGTACGGCGACTGACGCGTCGTGCGCTGCACAGCGCGCGCCGTCGTGCCGTCCGGCTTGAGTGCCAGCTTGGCCATGTTACTTGCCTCCCTTGCCCGGGGCCTTCTTGTCGACCTTCTGCCCCGCGTGACCGCGGAACAGACGCGTCGGCGAAAACTCGCCCAGCTTGTGACCCACCATGTTCTCGGTCACGTACACGGGGATGAACTTGTTCCCGTTGTGCACCGCAAACGTGTGGCCCACGAAGTCGGGCAGAATCATGCTGGCCCGCGACCAGGTCTTCACCACCTTCTTCTCGTTGCGCGCGTTCAGGGCCTCGACCTTTTCGGCCAGGCGCTCCGCGACGAACGGTCCCTTCTTGATGCTGCGTGACATGAGTGAGCTCTCGGTTCCCGTTGGTCGGCGGCGTTACTTCGTGGCCTTGCCGCGCTTGCGGCCGCGGACAATCAGACGCGTGGACGACTTCTTCGCGTTGCGCGTCTTCACGCCCTCCGGCTTGCCCCACGGGCTCACCACATTGCGACCGCCGCGCGTGCGGCCACCGTGCGGGTGATCCACCGGATTCATCACTTCACCACGCACCTTCGGACGCTTGCCGAGCCAACGGCTCTTGCCCGCCTTGCCGTGCGAGATGAGTTCGTGCTCCGCGTTGCCGACTTCGCCGATCGTCGCCGAGCAGTTGCCGTGCACGAGACGCACTTCGGTGCTCGCCAGACGCAGCGTCACGTACTCGCCTTCCTTCGCGACCACCTGCGCCGACGTGCCGGCCGAGCGGCAGAGCTGACCGCCCTTGCCGATCTTGAGCTCGATGTTGTGCACCGCCGTACCGAGCGGCACTTCCTTGAGCGGCATGCTGTTGCCCGTGCGCACATCGGCGCCCGGACCGGCCATGATCGTGTCACCCTGCTTGAGCCCCTTGGGCTGCAGGATGTAGCGCTTCTCGCCGTCCGCGTACTCGACGAGCGCAATGCGCGCGGAGCGATTCGGATCGTACTCGATGTGCGCCACCGTGGCCGGCACGCCGTGCTTGTTGCGCTTGAAGTCGATGATGCGGTAGCGACGCTTGTGGCCACCACCGATGCGACGCATCGAGATGTGACCGTGGTTGTCGCGACCACCCGACTTCTTGAGCGGCGCCGTGAGCGACTTCTCGGGCGTCGACCGCGTGATCTCCGAGAAATCGGAGACCGAGCGGAACCGCGTGCCCTTGGTGACTGGCTTGAACTGACGGATTCCCATGGCGATCAGCCCTCGAAGACCGCGATCGAATCCCCGTCACGGAGCTTCACGATCGCCTTCTTGACATGTGGACGGCGACCGATGCTCGAGCCGACGCGCCGCGACTTGCCGCGCGCGATCGACGTCCAGACACCCGTCACCGTGACGCCGAAGAGGCGCTCGATCGCCTCCTTGATGGCGTGCTTCGTGGCGCCAGGCGCCACTTCGAACGTGTATTCCCCGCGCTCCTGATACGCCGCCGAGCTCTGCTCGGTGATGATCGGGCGCAGAATGGTGCGATGCAGCGTGCTCATGTGCTCAGCCCTCCGCCAGCGCGGGCGATTCGATGACCACCACGTCGCTCCACAGCACGTGGTACGTGCTCGCGTCCGCGTACGGCATCACGTGCACCGACGGCAGGTTGCGCGCGCTGAGATACACCGCCGGCTTCACGCCCGACGTCAGCACGAGCACCTTCTTCTCCGCCACCCCGAGCGAGCCGAGCAGCGCCTGCATCTGCTTGGTCTTCGGCGCCGCGAACTCGAGCGACTCCACCAGCAGGATCGCGTTCTCGCGAGCGCGCGCGTTCAGCGCACTCTTGCGCGCCAACGCCTTCACGTTCTTCGGCACCGCCTGCGTGTACTTGCGCGGCAGCGGACCGAACACCGTACCACCGCCCGGCCAGTTCGGCGCCCGCGTCGAACCCTGGCGGGCGCGACCCGTGCCCTTCTGCTTCCACGGCTTCTGATTGCCGCCGGTCACTTCGCCGCGCGTCTTCGTCTTGTGCGTCCCCTGCCGCTGATTGGCGAGGAACGCCTTCACGGCCTGGTGCATCACCGGCACGTTCACCGTGCCGTCGAACAGCGCCGCCGGGAGCGCACGCGTCTGCCGCGCTGCACCGGTCGCCGAAAACACCGGCGCTTCGAATGTCTGGGTTTCCGTCATCATGGCATCCTGCGCGTCAGCCCTGCTTGCGCACGAGGACGATGCCGTTGATCGGCCCCGCCACGCTGCCACGCAGGTAAATGAGGTTCCGTTCCGCGTCCACCTTCTCCACGCGGAGACCGATTTCGGTATGCTGCGCCGCGCCGTAGTGACCGGGCATCTTCTTGCCCTTGATCACGCGCGACGGATTCGTGCCGGCACCAATCGAGCCCGGCTTGCGGTGCTTCGTGTTGCCGTGCGTGTTCGGACCACCGCCGAAGCCATGGCGCTTCACCACGCCCTGGAAGCCGCGGCCCTTCGACGTCCCGGTCACCTTCACGCGCTCACCCGCCGCGAAGATGCCCACCGTCACCGTATCGCCCACCGTGTACGACGGGATCTCCGGGTTCTTGCCCGGCGCATCGTCGAGACGGAAGCTGCGCAGCACTTCCGGCGGGGCCTCGAGCCCGGCCTTCTTCGCGTGCCCGACTTCGGCCTTGTTCGCGCGACGGCCCTTGGGCGTCTTCTCGCCCTTGCCGTTCGCCCGCGCCACACGCTGCGCGCCGTATCCGAGCTCCACCGAGGCATAACCCGCGGCTTCCTTCGTCGTCACGCGCGTGACGGGGTTCGGTGGCGCCTCCACCACCGTGCAGGGCACTTGCTGCCCCTGCTCATTGAAAAGCTGGGTCATGCCCAGCTTCCGACCAATCACTCCGATCATCGTGTCTCCGTGCGTAGTCGCGGTCGACCCCAGCGGTCGAGCCGTTGGACTGTGGACGGGCGCGGCCGAGGCCGAACTGCCTCCGGGCTGCCACCGTCCTGCCGGTGCTGCTACCGTCGCCCCCGTGGGACGACGAGGTCGTCTGGCTACTCGACCTTGATTTCGACGTCCACACCCGCCGGCAGATCCAGCTTGGTGAGGGCATCAACCGTCTGCGCGCGCGAATCGAGGATGTCGATCATGCGCTTGTGCGTCTTCAGTTCGAACTGGTCCCGCGACTTCTTGTCCACGTGCGGCGAGCGGAGGAGCGTCCAGCGCTGCGTCTTCGTGGGGAGCGGGATCGGCCCCGACACCTGCGCCCCGGTCTTCTCCGCGGTGCGCACGATGTCCGCGGACGCCTGATCGATCACCGCGTGATCGAACGCCTTGAGGCGGATTCGGATACGGCCTGCCATGTGCTGTCTCGAAAAGGGAACGCCAGACGGCGTCGCGCGATGCGCGCGACGCCGTCTGACCTGCCGGTTACGCGAGGATCTTCGTGACGACGCCCGCGCCCACCGTGCGACCACCCTCACGGATGGCGAAGCGCAGCTGCTCCTCCATCGCGACCGGAATGATCAGCTCGATGTTCATGGCGATGTTATCGCCCGGCATCACCATTTCCGTGCCCTCGGGGAGCTCGCAGGTGCCCGTCACGTCCGTCGTGCGGAAGTAGAACTGCGGACGGTAGCCCTTGAAGAACGGCGTGTGACGGCCGCCCTCCTCCTTGCGGAGCACGTACACTTCGGCCGCGAACTTCGTGTGCGGCTTGATCGAGCCCGGCTTGGCGAGCACCATGCCACGCTCGATTTCCTTCTTGTCCACGCCGCGGAGCAGGAGACCGACGTTGTCGCCGGCCTGGCCCTGATCGAGCAGCTTGCGGAACATTTCCACGCCCGTGACGACCGTCTTCTTCTCGGCGCCGAAGCCGACGAGCTGCACTTCCTCGCCAACCTTCACGATGCCGCGCTCGATACGGCCCGTCGCCACCGTGCCACGACCCGTGATCGAGAACACGTCTTCGACCGGGAGGAGGAACGGCTTGTCGATCTCGCGCACCGGCTCCGGGATGTAGGTGTCGAGCGCGTCGTACAGCTGCTGCAGACGGCCGATCCACATCGCATCACCCTCGATCGCCTTGATGGCCGAGCCGCGGATGACCGGGACGTCGTCGCCCGGGTAGTTGTACTTGCTGAGGAGCTCACGCACCTCGAGCTCGACGAGGTCGAGGAGCTCTTCGTCCTCGACGAGGTCGCACTTGTTGAGGAAGACCACGACCGAGGGCACGTTCACCTGGCGCGCCAGGAGGATGTGCTCACGCGTCTGCGGCATCGGGCCGTCCACGGCCGACACCACGAGGATCGCGCCGTCCATCTGGGCGGCACCCGTGATCATGTTCTTCACGTAGTCCGCGTGGCCCGGGCAGTCGACGTGCGCGTAGTGACGCGCTTCCGTCTCGTACTCCACGTGCGACGTGGCGATCGTGAGGATCTTCGTGCTGTCACGACGACCCTGCGACTCGGAGGCCTTCGCCACTTCGTCGTAGGCGATGTACTTCGTGCCGTAGCCCTTGTCCGACGAGATCTTCGTCAGGGCTGCGGTCGTGGTGGTCTTGCCGTGGTCGACGTGGCCGATCGTCCCCACGTTCACGTGCGGCTTGTTCCGCTCGAACTTTGCCTTGCCCATAACGCGTCCGGTGTGAAAGAGGTCAGTAGTGTGGTGTCGGCGATTACGCCTTCACCTTGGTGATGATCTCGTCGGCCTTCGACTTCGGCACTTCTTCGTAGTGCGCGAATTCCATCGAGTAGACCGCCCGCCCCTGGGACATCGAGCGGAGCCTGGTCGAGTAGCCGAACATCTCGGAGAGCGGCACCGTCGCCGAGATCACCTGCGCCTCGCCGCGCTGCGTCATGCCGGCAATCTTGCCGCGCCGCGAGGACAGGTCGCCGAGGACGTCGCCCATGTATGCCTCGGGCGAAACGACCTCGACCTTCATGACCGGCTCGAGCAGGCAGGGGCTGGCCGCACGGGCCGCCTCCTTGAACGCCATCGAACCGGCAATCTTGAACGCCATTTCCGACGAGTCGACGTCGTGGTACGAGCCGAAGATCAGCTGGACCTTGACGTCCACGACCGGATACCCGGCCAGCACGCCCGTCTCCAGCGCCTCCTTGATGCCCTGCTCCACGGGACCGATGTACTCACGCGGGATCACGCCGCCGACAATCTTGTCTTCGAAGACGAAGCCCTGCCCAGGCTCCGACGGCTCCATGTTGATCACGCAGTGGCCGTACTGGCCCTTGCCGCCCGACTGACGCACGAACTTCCCTTCGACCTTCTCGACACGCTTGCGGATCGTCTCGCGGTACGCCACCTGCGGACGACCCACGTTCGCGTCCACCTTGAACTCGCGCATCATGCGGTCGACGATGATCTCGAGGTGCAGCTCGCCCATGCCGGCGATGATCGTCTGCCCCGTCTCGGCATCGCTGCGCACACGGAACGTCGGATCTTCTTCGGCCAGCTTCTGCAGCGCGATCGCCAGCTTGTCCTGGTCGGCCTTCGTCTTCGGCTCGATCGCGACGTCGATCACCGGCGCGGGGAACTTCATCGCCTCCAGGATGATCGGCTTGTCCTCGTTGCACAGCGTGTCGCCCGTGCGCGTGTCCTTGAGACCGATCACGGCCGCAATGTCGCCCGCGCGCACTTCCTCGATTTCGTCACGCTTGTTCGCGTGCATCTGCAGCAGACGACCCGCGCGCTCGCGCTTGTCCTTCGTGCTGTTGTACACGTACGAGCCCGAGTTGAGCACGCCCGAGTACACGCGAATGAACGTCAGCTTACCGACGAACGGATCGGTCGCGATCTTGAACGCGAGCGCCGCAAACGGCGCCTCGTCGCTCACCGCGCGCTTCTCGAACGTCTCGTCGTGGTGCGGGAGGTGCCCCTCGATCCCCTCGACATCCACCGGCGCGGGCAGATAGTCGATGACGGCGTCGAGCAGCGCCTGCACACCCTTGTTCTTGAACGACGCGCCGCACAGCACCGGGACGAACTCCATCGCCACCGTCGCCTTGCGGATCGCCTGACGGATCTCGTCGAGCGTCAGCTCCTCGCCGCCGAGGTACTTCTCCATGAGCACGTCGTCGTGCTCCACGGCGGCCTCGATGGCCTCGTGACGCGCGAGCTCGCAGGCATCCTTGAAGTCGGCCGGCACATCGACCACCGAGAACGTCTTGCCCATCGTCTCGTCGTGGAAGATGTACTGCTTGCGCTCGAGCACGTCGATGTGCCCCGTGAACGTCTCACCCGAGCCGACC
>JALOPN010000372.1 GCA_025453875.1 Gemmatimonadaceae bacterium
CGCCGCCTGTGGCGGCGGGGGCGAGTCCGTCACGCCCCCCACCGGTCCGGGGCCGGGCCCCGGGCCCGGACCAACGCCGGTGGATCGCCCCACGGGCCCATTCGTGGTTGGACGCGCGCTCTTCGACGCGCAACAGTGGATCGAGTACACACCGGGGGACGCGCCCCTCGTGCTCATCGCACCACACGGCGGCCTGCTCGCGCCGGCCTCGCTGCCGGACCGCAGCTGCGCCGACTGCGTCACGTCGAACGACACGAACACGCAGGCGTTGGCGCGCGCGATCGCCGACACGTTCACCGCGCGGACCGGCAAGCGACCACACCTCATCGTCAACCTGCTGCACCGTCGAAAGTTCGACGGCAACCGCGATTTCCCGGAGGCGTCGGCCGGCAACGCCACGCTGCGTGCCCCCTGGGAGTGGCTGCACGCCGCCGTCGATACGGCGCGGGCCGATGTCGCGCGCCGCTACACGCGCGGTCTCGCGCTCGATCTGCACGGACACGCGCACAGTATCGCCCGCCTTGAGCTTGGCTATCTGCTCACCGCAGCGCAGCTGCGTCTCAGCGACGCGCAGCTCTTGAGTGGCGGACTCTTTGCCGGCACGAGCATCGCGCGGCTCGTGACCGACGCGCGCGGGGCACCGGGTGGTCCGGAGCTGCTGCGCGGCGCGACCAGTCTTGGTGGGGCGCCACTGGTGGGTGAGGAGTACTTCAATGGCGGCTTCAACACGCTGCGGCATGGTTCGCGGGCCGGCAGCAACGAGGGGGCACTCGACGCGATTCAGATCGAGCATCACTTCACCGGTGTGCGTGATACCGAACTGAATCGCGCGCGTTATGCGGCCGCGCTGACGGATGCGCTCGTCGAACTGCTCGCCGATCGTTATGGCTGGCGACCCTGACGCACGGCGTCTCCTTGCGTCTTTCGCATGATTCCGAGCGCTGACGATCATCGCTATCTCGACGCCGCGCTCGCCGAGGCAGAGGCCGCCGCCCGGGCGGGCGAGGTGCCGGTCGGCGCGGTGATCGTGTGTGATGGGGCGATCGTGGCGCGTGCGCAGAATCGCATGCGCCGCGATCAGGATGCGACGGCGCATGCCGAAGTGCTCGCCCTGCGCGCCGCCGCGCGCGTGGTGGGGGACGCGCGGCTCGATCGGTGCACGCTCTACATCACGCTCGAACCGTGCGCGATGTGCGCGGGAGCGATCGTGCTCGCGCGTGTGCATCGCGTGGTGTTCGCGGCGTGGGACGACAAGGCCGGCATGGCTGGCTCGGTGGGTGATCTGCTGCGCCACCCGCGGCTCAACCACGCGCCGCAGGTGCTCGGCGGCGTGGACGCCGATGCCTCGGCGGCGCTGCTCAGGGCGTTCTTCGCCGCTCAGCGGGAGCGCTGAGCACAACACCACGCCACGGCCTCGCTCCTCTTGATCCAGTCGCGCCGGCAGGATATGATATGAGGCTCATTCAGTTGCAGGACAGGTGGCTGAGCGGTTGAAAGCACCGGTCTCGAAAACCGGCATACCGGCAACGGTATCGAGAGTTCGAATCTCTCCCTGTCCGTCTCTTCGTTGGTCGTCGCCCGTGGGCGACGGAGCGGCTCTGCCAGATGGCCGCGGTGGCACTCCGCGGTCGGTGGTGCTCACCGCTTCGCAGGACGGGTGGCCGAGTGGCTTAAGGCGCGGCACTGGAAATGCCGTTCACCTCAAAAGGGTGTCGGGGGTTCGAATCCCCCCCTGTCCGCTTCGCACGAACGCACGCGCTCGGGATCTCCCCGAGCGCGTCGTCGCAGGAGGGGTCCGTGTCCGTCCTCGTCCGCCGTACGCACCGTCGTGCAGCCCTCGCGCTCGTCGCGCTGCTTCCCGCGTGGCCCGCGCTCGCTTCCCTGACGGCGCAGGTCGAAGCCACACGGCAAGGGGTCAAGGTCGCCCTCGAAGGCACCGAATGGCCGGCCGGCGCCACCGTTGCCTTCACGCTGCGCGGTCGCCCCGGCGCGCCTGACGCATTCGACCTCGGCACCGTCCGCGTCGGCAGCGACGGGGTGCTGCGTGCCACCAAGCGCACCGCCTGCACCACGCGCGACCCCGCGCCGCCCAACGGTACGGTGCGCATCGCCGCGCGCTCGACTGACGGAACCGCCTCCGCCGAAACCGACGTGCCGGCCGCTGCCTGGCGCTGTCTCGGCCCCGGTTGACACCTCCCGGGCAGCGGCGCACCGTTCCGCGCTCACCTTTGCCCGTACGCCGTGTCGACCGCGATCTTCGCCTGCCCGGTCTTTTCCCCTGCTGCCACCCAGATGATCGAGGCAGCGCTGTCGCTGCCCGGTGTCCGTCTGGGGGTGGTGTCGCAGGACCCGCTCGAACGACTGCCCGCTGACGTCGCGGCGCGCGTTGGCGCGCACTGGCGTGTGCAGGACGTCACCGACACCACACAACTCACCGCCGCGGTCACGCAACTGCGCGCGCGACTCGGTGGCATCGATCGCCTCTTCGGCGCCTTCGAGCAGCTGCAGGTACCGCTCGCCGAAGTGCGTGCGCTGCTCGATATCCCCGGCATGCGCCCGGACGCCGCACGACGCTTTCGCGACAAGGCGCTCATGAAGGAGACGCTGCGCGCCGCCGGTGTGCCCGTCGCGCGACACGCCCTCGTGACCAACGCGAATGAGGCGTGGACGTTCGTGCGGGCCGTCGGGTATCCGGTCGTGGCCAAACCGCC
>JALOPN010000067.1 GCA_025453875.1 Gemmatimonadaceae bacterium
ACGTCCTGCAGCGCCGGCTGCGTCGAATCCTGCGCGGCCAGCGCGAGATCGCGCCCGAGCGACGCGTCGGAATCCAGCGCCGCGTCCCCGCTCGATCCGCCGCAGGCGGCGAGCAGCGTGGCGGCGAGTGTGCCCGTGACGGCCAGAGTGCGCTGGGTGCGCGTATATTGACGCATGCTGTGGTTCTCCTCGCGTTGTGGTTGTGCACGCGGCGCCGCGACCGGATGTCCGGTGGCGCCTGCGTTCCCGCCGCCAATTGTACACCGCCCGTGAGTTCTGTGCCCTCGCGGGTCGCCCTGCGGCGAATCCTCCCGTACTTCCGCCCGTACCGGGGCGCGGTGCTGCTCGGACTGCTGTGCGTGATCCTCGCGTCCGCCGCCGCCAATGCGATCCCCGGATTCCTGCGCGATGGCATTGACGCCCTCGGGCGTGGTGTGGAGGGTGCCGAACTGTGGCACCTCGGCGCGGTGATGCTGATCACAGCCCTGGTGGCCGGCGCCTTCCGGTTCGGCATGCGCGAGCTGCTCAACAGCATCAGCCGTCGCATCGAAACCGATCTGCGACGCGACGTCTTCGAGCGACTGCTCACCCTCGACGCCGCCTGGTACGGCCGCTGGCGTACCGGCGATCTCATGGCGCGGCTCGCCAACGACGTGCAGGCCGTGCGCATGGCGACCGGCCCCGCCATCATGTACTTCGTCAACACCATCTTCGGTGCGATCTTCGCATTGATCATGATGGTGCAGTTGAGTCCGTCGCTCACCTTCTGGGCACTGCTTCCCATGCTGGGGCTGCCGGTGCTCATGATCCGCCTCGGTCGCGCGGTACACACGCGCTTCGAAGCGGTGCAGTCCCAGTTCGCCACGATCACCACGCGCGCACAGGAAAACCTCGCGGGTGTGCGCATCGTGCGCGCGTATCGTCAGGAAGACGCGGAGATCACGCGCTTCGCCGCCGCTGGCGACGCATACCTCGAGCGCAACATGCGACTCGCGCGTCTCAACGGCCTCATGAATCCGGGCTTCGCACTGCTCGCCGGACTCGGTGGGGCCATCACGGTGGGTGTGGGCGGACGGCAGCTCATCGACGGCACACTCACGGTGGGCGCCTTCGTGGCGTTCGGCATCTACCTCGCGATGCTCACGTGGCCGCTCATCGCCCTGGGGTGGACGATCAACCTCTTCCAGCGCGGCGCGGCGTCGATGGGGCGTGTACTCGACCTGCTCGACGCCACGCCCGTGAGCGTCGAGGACACCGGCACCGAGACATTGCCACCGGCCAACGGCGGGCGCACGCTCACCTTCGAACACGTGTGGTTCGCGTATCCCTCACGCTCCGCGGCCGCAGACGGCGATGACGCCGCGCGTGAACCACGCTGGGTGCTGCGCGATGTGTCATTCACCGTGCCCGCAGGCGGCACGCTCGCCGTGGTGGGTGCCACGGGGAGTGGCAAGAGCGCGCTGCTCGATCTCGTGCCGCGGCTGTACGAACCGCAACGCGGTCGCATTCTGCTCGACGGCGTGCCCATTCGTGACCTGCCGCTGGCCACGCTGCGTGCCCAGATCGGCTACGTCCCGCAGGAAACGCTGCTGTTCTCGGAAACGATCGGCGTGAACGTGGCCTACGGCCTCGACGATGCGCCCACCACCTCGGACGAGCCGAGCGAGAGTTCGAGCGCGTGGAGCGTGGCCGTGCGCGACCACGTGGACGAGGCGGTGAACGTGGCGCAGCTGCGCGAAACACTCGCGGTGCTCCCCGACGCGCTCGATACACCCCTCGGTGAACGTGGCATCAATCTCTCCGGCGGCCAGAAGCAACGCACCGCTCTCGCACGCGCGCTCGCTCGGCACCCGCGACTGGTGCTACTCGACGACGCCCTGAGCGCCGTCGACACGCAAACCGAAGCGGCGATTTTGCGTGGGCTCCGTGGGCTGCTCAGCCAGCGGACCGCCATCATCGCGGCGCATCGCGTGACCGCGGTGCGCGATGCCGATCACATTCTGGTGCTCGAGGATGGCGCCGTCGTGGAATCGGGGACGCACGACGCACTCATGGCCCAGCGTGGTCACTACGCACAGCTGCTGCAACGCCAGGAACTGCTCGAAGCGGTCGAAGTGGGCTGACCGCCTCGACACACCACGGCGTCAGAGCCGATCGCGCAGGAACTCGGGCGTGAGCCCGTCGAGCCAACCGGCAAGCACGGTGAACCAGTTCGTGAGCATGAGCACGCCCACGAGAATGAGCAGCACGCCCGACACCTTGTTCACGGTGCCCATGTGCTTGCGGAAGCGCTGGAATGCGCCAAGAAAGCGCTCGATGGCCACCGCACTGCCGAGAAACGGGATGGCGAGTCCCGCCGAGTACGCGCCGAGCAGCCCCGCGCTGCGCCCGAAGTCGTCACTCGTTCCGGCGTAGGTGAGAATCGCTCCGAGGATGGGGCCGATGCATGGCGTCCATCCGGCACCGAAGGCAATGCCGACCAGCACGGTGCCGAGGTAGCCCACCGGCTTGTCGGCGAGATGCACCCGCGTGTCCTTCGCCATCGCACCAATGCGCAGCACGCCGAGCATGTACAGCCCGAACACGATGACGAGCACGCCACCCACGCGGCTGATCCAGTCGCGATACGCCAGCAGCAGCGTACCGATCGCGGTGGCGCCGATGCCCAGTCCCACGAAGATGAGCGAGAAGCCGAACACGAACAGCAGCGCGTGCACCAGCGTCGCCTGACGCGCGCGCGTCACGTCTTGGAAGCCCATCCCCGTGATGAACGTGACGTAGCTCGGGATGAGCGGCAGCACGCACGGCGAGAGAAAACTCAGGAGGCCGGCGGTGAACGCGATGGCAAGACCGAACGTGGGTTCCATGCAGCAGACTCAGCGTCGAACGTCAGAAGGACGCGTGCCGCGCCGACAGGCGCTGCACACGCCGCGAATCACCAGCCGATGCCCCTGCCGTGCGAAGTCGTGGGCTTCGGCAATCAGCGTCGTCATGCGCTCGAGGCGCTCGTCACGAAACTCCTGCACGGCGCCGCACTCGGTGCAGAGCAGATGTTCGTGATGCGGCACATCGCGCGCCGCCTCGAAGCGGCGAAATCCTTCGCCGAAATCGCGCTCGACCACGAGGCCGCTCTTCACCAGCAGGTCGAGCGTGCGGTACACCGTGGCCGTCCCGGCCTTTTCGCCGTGTGCTTCGAGGCCCTGCGCGACCTCTTCCGCGCTCAGATGATCGGCCGAGCCGATCACGACCTCCGCGATCGCCAGCCGCTGTCCGGTCACCGGCAGCCCGTGCTCACGCAGCCACAGGCGAAAGGCCTCGCGGGCTTCCTGCGCGGTGCGCGCCGTGCCGACGAGCGCGGGCGTGTTCACGCCACCGGCTCGGCGGGTGGGTCGTCCGATGCACGCTCGACGGAGGCATCATCCTGCTCAATCACCGCACGCTCGAGTCGCAGCACGTGTGCGAGCGCCTCCGCGTCATAACGCACCGGCTCTTCGAGATCGCCGCTGCGACGCTGCACACCGCGCACCACCGTCTCGACCGTGATGAGCGGCGCGTCGGCTTCGGCCGTGCATTCGAACTCCCAGCGTCCGCGGTCGGGACCCTTGATCACGAGCCGATAGCGCGCCGTGAACACCGTGTGGCGCACGCGCTCACGCGCCGCCGGTGGCGTGGACTCGGGCCACGCCGCAATCACCGCCACACCGGTTTCGTACTGCCCCTGTCGCAGGGACGCGAACAGATGCACGTCGGCGATGCGGTCGAGTGGGACCTCGGTGAGCACCGCGCGCAGAAAACGTTCGGCCGTCTCGGTGACGGGCCGACGGTTGTCGAGGGTCGCGGGAGCCGTCACGCGGTCCTCCGACGGCCGGAGCAGGCAATTCGCATGGTCACAAGATCGCGGATCGGGGCCACGCGGTACAGGGCGACTCGCACTCGGCACTCAGCGGCGTCGGGGTTGCATGTATCTCAGTACTAAACTATCTATCACCGTGCCCGCAGCCCCCGTGGCTGCGGCTCTCCCTCGCGTCACCTTCTCCTGCTGGAGTGCTCTCATGAAGCTGTCCCGTCTTGCCGCCGTCCTCGTGCTGCCCGTCGCGCTGATCGCCGCGCGCCCGTTCCCCGCCGGCACGCCCGTGCCGCACGTCATCGACAAGGCGCACAGCCAGATCAACTTCATCGCCGACTCGCGCCTCATCAGCGCCCGCGGCCACTTCGCCACCTGGGACGCCAAGATCGCCCTCGACGCGGCCAATCTCGCCGCGTCGTCGGTCACGATCAGCATCGACGCCAAGAGCATCGACACCCGCGTCGAACGTCGCGATGAACATCTGCGCAGCGCGGACTTCTTCGACGTGGCCAACCACCCCACCATCACGTTCGTGAGCACCGCCGTTCGCCCGCAGGCCGAAGGCAAGCTCATCATCGACGGTGACCTGACCATTCGCGGCACGACGCGGCGGATCGCGGTGCCCGCCGAGATGGTGTTCTACGAGGGCGGCATGGGTCGCTTCCGCGGCGAGTTCGTGCTGCAGCGCACGCAGTACGGCGTGTCCTACGACTCGAAGCTCAACCCCATCAAGGACGCCGTCACGGTGCAGTGGGACATCGCGGTGCAGAACCCCGCGGCCGCGAAGTAAGTCCTGACGTGTGCTCGCCTGCCGAATCAGGCGAGCACACCGGAGGCCGCGCGCGTCAGTGCGTGCGCGGCCTCCCGCAGCTGCTCCGGCGGCTGCACGAGCGAGATGCGGAAGCGCCCCTGACCGGCCGCGCCAAACGCCGATCCCGGCGTCACGACGACGCCATGATGCGCCATGCAGTGCTCCACCCACTGCCAGTCGTCGAGGCCGTCCGGCACGGGCAGCCACAAGTACATGGTCGCGCGCGGTGCATTCACCGGCCAACCCCCTGCACGCAGCGCGTCCACGAGCGCGTCACGGCGGGCCTGATACTCGGCCACGATGGGGGGCACGATGCGCGTGTGCGCGCGGAATGCGGCCGCTGCGGCAATCTGCGGCAGCGACGCATTCCCGTAGCCGGTGTTCGTGCGGTACACATCGAGCGCGTTGAGCACATCGGCGTTCCCGACCACGAGCCCCACACGGAAGCTCGCCATGCAGAAGCTCTTCGACGCGGTGTGCAACTCCACCGTGCAATCGAGCGCCCCCGGCACTTCGAGCGCACTCGGTGCACGATAGCCATCGAAGCCAAGTTCGGCGTACGCCAGATCGCTGATGAGCAGCAACCCATGCTGTTGCGCGAACGCCACCAGACGCTCAACGCCGGCGAGATCGAGCGTTGCGGTGGTGGGATTGCATGGATAGTTCGCAATCAGCACACGGGCGCGCGCCAACTGCGCCGCAGGAATCGCGTCGAGATCGAGTGACCCATCGTCGCGAAACGGCACGAACACCGGTTCGGCCCCCGCGAGTTGCGTCGCACGAACGTACACCGGGTAGTAGATCGCGGGGATGAGCACGACATCACCGGGTTCGCACACCGCGAGCACCACTTCGGTGAGACCTTCCTTGCTGCCCGCCACCGACAGCATCTCGCGTGTCGGATCGAGCGCGATGCCGAAGCGCTCGGCCGCGTACTCGGCGAATGCGCCGAACAGTTCCGGATGCCCACGGAAATGCGGGTACCGACTCAACTCGCGTCGCGCGATCGCTTCCGTGCAGTGCGCGAGGACTTCCTCGGGCACAGGCTGATCGGGACTGCCGATGCCGAGATCGAGCAGCGTGCGGCCGGCCTCGCGGTGCGCGGCCTTGCGCCCCTCGAGGTCCCAGAAGACGTACGGCGGAATGCTCTGCAGCAACCGCGATGGGCGAAACGGGCGCGGAGTGGAAGAAGGCATGGCACAAAGCTAGCCGCCTCATCCGACGCCACGAGGGGGGGGCGGGTATCCGGCGCCCGCCCCCCGGTCGTTGCCGTTACGGCACGCGGATCTGCGGCGGCGCGGGGAAGCGCAGCAGCGCGCCGACACCATCGCCCTGGGCGTCGAGGGTGCGTGCCGCCTCACCGTCGAGCTGGGCCACCACCCCGCCCTGCAACAACGTCCCCGACACCACCCGCTCGACATCGGCGGGGTGCGCGGCCCACGCGGCGGGCGTGAGCAACAACTCCTCGACGGCACCGAGTTCGATGGCCGAGCGTGTCGGCGCCAATCCGATGGTGGCACGCGCATTCTTGTGGGCGCGCTCGACGAGCTCGGCCACCAACTGCTGCTCCCGCGCATGCCGCAGACGCGCGGCCCCTTCGTTGACCGCCGCCCGAATCTGGGGGACGGTGGCCTTGCTGCGCAGCCCGGGATGCACGAGGGTGCGCTCGGCCACGCTACGTGGCAACGCCGCCAGCACACGCGGCACCACGTCCTTGGTGCCGCCGAGCACGACCCAGCCGCTCGTTCCCACCACATCGGTCACTCGCGACTCCGTATCGGCCACAAGTCGCGCCATCGCCTCGTCCTGCAAGCGTCGCAGTTCGTCGGCCGCCGTCGCGCCACGCACATTGCGATGCCCTCCCGACGCCGTGTTGGCGGTACGCGCCCGGTCCGGCGCTTCGAACTCGGACTTCACGTCGTGCGCGAGCACCGACGGCAACCGTTCCAGCGACCCGGTGTGCCATTTGTACAGGCGCACCTCACGACTGCCGGCCACGATCGCCAACACCGGACGCTCGTGCTCCAACGCGCGCACGTAGGGCGCGACGCGGGCACCGCGCGACCAGAACGCCATGGTGGGCATGGGCGTCGCGACGGTCGCCGCGAATCGCACCTGATCGGGGGTGATGAACGCCACGAAACCGGGCGCGCCAATCGCACCATCGAAACGCGAGAGCACGCTCTCCAGACGCGTCTCGCAGATGAGGAACGCTTCGCGTTCGAATGGGGGCACCTCGACGCGCGCGGCGTCGAGTGCGTTCTGCAGTTCCGTTCGCCAGCGCGTGCGCATGGCCGGATCGGCCACACGGCCATCCACGTAGACAGAGAGGGTCACGACATCGTGCGCATCACGCACGAGGGACACGAGGGCATCGGTGCCAAGCATGCAGGCTCCTCGGTTGAAGGGTGACGAGCCATATCGTACCCCACACAGGCCGGCAGGTTCCCGCGCTCCCTCGGCCTACAGCAACGCCACGGGATCGCGGTCCACCACCACGCGCACGTCGGCGCGCGACGCCATCGGCCCACGTGCCGCGACGTACCGACAGAGGCGCGACAAGACACCACTGTCGCTCGTGCGCAGGAAGAAGTGCCAACGCCACCGCTCCTTGATGCGATGGATCGGACACGGCGCCGGCCCGATCACATCCACCGAGCGCAGCGCACGATCCGACTCTACACGATCGCGCAGCAGCGTCCGAGTCCACTCGGCGGTCTGCACCGCCGCGTCCGCCGCGAGCGTTTCGTCGCGAGCACTGATCACGACGTTCGCCAGACGCACGAACGGTGGATACGCGGGTGAGCGACGTTCGGCGAGCTCTGCCGAGACAAACGCCGCCACATCGTGGCGTACTGCACACTGCACCGCGTGATGCATCGGCCGACGCGTTTGCACGATCACCTCGCCCGCCTTGGCACCGCGCCCCGATCGCCCGGCCACCTGACTCAGGAGTTGAAACGTGCGTTCCGACGCGCGGAAGTCGGGCAGATTGAGTCCCGTATCGGCGTCGATCACCCCCACCAGCGTCACATTGGGAAAGTCGAGGCCCTTGGCGATCATCTGCGTGCCCAGCAGAATGTCCACCTCGCCCGCGGCGACGCGATCGAGAATCGCCGCGTGCGCAAACTTGCCGCTCGTGGTGTCCACGTCCATGCGCGCCAGGCGAGCGTCGGGAAACTGCTCGGCCACGATGCGTTCCACCTGCTGCGTGCCAAGCCCGCGTCGCGTCATGGCCGGCCCACCGCACGCGGCGCACTGCGCATGCACCGGTGCACGATGCTGGCAGTAGTGGCACATCAGCGATTCCGGCACGCGATGGTACGTGAGCGCGATCGAGCAGTGCGGACACGTCGTGACGGCACCGCAGTCGCGACATTCGAGAAACGCCGCGAATCCACGCCGGTTGAGCAGGAGTACCGACTGCTCGCCACGCGACAGCCGTGCCGCGATCGCCGTCGCGAGCGCGGGACTGAGCACACCAAGCGTTTCGTCGTACGGCGCATTGGGCGGGCGCGACGCCAGCGCCTCGCGCACCACCACACGCAAGTCCACAACCTGCACACGCGGCATGGTGGCACCTGTCGCGCGCACAGGCAGCGACAGGCGCTGCAGGCGACCCTGCGCCGCGCGCTCCCACGTCTCCAGGCTGGGCGTGGCACTGCCGAGCACGACCACCGCGCCCTCGGCGCGCGCGCGCACGATGGCCGCTTCGCGCGCGTGGTAGCGCGGCGTCTCACTCTGCTTGTAGCTCGCGTCGTGTTCTTCGTCCACGATGATTGCGCCGACATTCGTGAGCGGAGCGAAC
>JALOPN010000373.1 GCA_025453875.1 Gemmatimonadaceae bacterium
TTCTTCGGCGGGGTGCGACGTGAGGCGTCGGGCCAGGCCACCGCTCACGGGCACGGTCCACAGGTCGCCTTCGGCGGCGAACACCAGCGTTTCGCCGTGAAGGGCAGGGTACTGGTAGAAGCCGCGCACACCGGGCTGCGCGGTGAGTGGAACGGCGATCAACGCGCTCAGGAGCAGCGCGCGTGGGGTGGAGCGAAAGGGACGCATGGGAGGGTGACTGGAGAAGGCGAACGACCCGCGCATGTCGAGACAATCGATGTGTGCGGTGCGGTCGTCAAGCGCGCGCGCTTGCGAGTCTCCGGGCGACATCGTAGGATCGCCGGTGATCCCGATCTCGCACCCCTACTCCAGCGTACGCATGTCCCTGCGGTACCTTCGGCGGCTCGGCGCCGCTCTCCTGCTCCTGCCCACCTTTGCGTGCTCCCGTGAGCGCGCCCCGGCCAACGACGATCCCACGCGCGTGACCATCGATCTGTCGGCGCCGCCGCGTGTCGAACGTTGGGCATCGGCTGATTGCGCGGCGCAGCCCGCCGCGGTGGTGGCGCGTGGTGCGCGAGGGGTTGCAGTGGCAGCCGCTGCGCGATTCATCGCGGCTCGTGGCGCGTCGCGGACCGGGGCCGGGCGAGCTCATTGCGCCGTTGGCGATCGGTGCGCTCGATGATACGGTGCTCGTGGTCTACGATGTGGCGCGCGCCAAGCGCGTCGAGTTCACACCCGCGGGGATGCGCGCCGAGCAGACGGTGATTCCTCCCATCGAGTTGCGAGCGGCCACGGTGCGACAGGGACGTGTGCTGGCGTACGTGACACCCGCTGCGGCCTCGCTCGACGAGACGGTGGTGAGTGCCATCATTGCGTTCGACGCCACGCGCGAGGCTTGGTCGGATACGCTGGCACGCTTCACCGACGAGGCATCGTCCCTGGTGGGCAGTGCCGATCTGCACCGCGCGCGGCTGCCGTGGGAGTCACGGGTGCATTGGGATCTGTGTGCCGACGGGAGCGTGCTGGTGGTGCGCAGCGATCGCTGGGCTGTCGCGAGGGTGCGCGGGCGCGACACGGTGCAGCAGGTCGTGCGCGGCGGTGCGGTGAGCACGCCGTTCGATGCGGCGATGCTCGCCGAGTATCTCGCGGCGTGGGAAGCGGGGCCGTTGCGCCGGCAACCGGAGGCGATGCGCGCGTCGGCGCTGGAGGAGGCACGCCAGCGTCAAGTGACACACGCGCCGTTGATCGACGCGGTACGCTGTGGCGAAGCCAATCAGATCGTGGTGGCCGAAGCGATGCGTCCGGCCGACACGATGCAAACCTGGGTGCGGGTGTCGGCCGATGGCCGTGAGCACACGCGGGTGGCGCTTCCGCCTGCACTGTTGCCGCAGATGGTGGGCGATGTGCTGGTGGGTCTGCTCGACGAGGGCGCGGGGGAGCGGTTGGTGCGGGCGTCAATCGGCCGTTGAGAATCGACGAGCTGCCACGAGTTACGGCAGCTTCCCGTCGCGTTCGAGATACACGCGCCGCACCGCGATCGGCCCCTGCTGCTCGGCGAGGAACCAGCCGGCGTATTCTCCCCAGTTGGCCTGCTTCACGGCCTCTTCCAGCGGCACGCCTGCCGCGTGCAATCGCTCGGCTTCGGCGATCACGGCACGCAGCGCCTGGCGAAACGTCACGAGCTCTTCGCGCGACACGGCCGGTGCTTCGATGAAGCCGTGCCCGGGGATGAAGTGCTCCACACCCGGCATGGCGAGCGCGCGGTCCACCACCTGCACCCATTCGCGCGGATAGGCCGATCGCATCGCGGGGAAGACGCGATTGAGGTAGGCCTCGCTCATGAAGAGCAGCTTGCGATCGGGAATGTGTACGTGCAGGTCGCCGCCGGTGTGCGCGCGCCCGAGAAACAACACGTCGACGGTTCGGCCGCCCACGTCAATGACCTCGCGGTCACTCGCCATGGCGCGCGGCGGCACCACGACGCGTCGTGGCGCGGCGCCGATGTTGGCTGACGTCACCGCCGCGGCGGAGTCGCGCACGAGCTGTGCGCGCGACGCAGGGTGCACGATGTACGTGATGCCGTCGGGCAGCACGCTGTTGCCGGCTGTGTGATCACCGTGGTCGCTGCCCATGACGTACCACTTGATGGGCAGCGGCGTGATGGCGCGAATGCGATCGAGCATCGTCTGCGTCGCGGCGGGGCTCCCCTGCCCATCGGCAATGAGCACGCCGTCGCGGCCGATGACGATCAGACTCACCGTAGTGAAGCCGGGCTGTCGGATCTCTTCGTATCCGTAGACGCCCTCGCCCAGTGGAATCAGGCGGGGGAAGGCCGACAGAGGCTCACCGCGCGCGGCCGGATCGGCGGTGCGGGGCTGGGCATGCGTGGTCAGGGCGGTGGCGCAAAGTGACAGCAACAGCACCGCGCAGCGGGAGAGGCCGATCGCAAGCATGGGCGCAGAGAGCGGAGGGAGGGCACAGCGTCTCCTCCAAGCTGCAGGTGCTGCGCGCTCAGGCGCCAGTGCGCCCCGTCTCCCCCTTCGCGTTCCTCGCGTCCTTCGCGCCTTCGCGTCC
>JALOPN010000068.1 GCA_025453875.1 Gemmatimonadaceae bacterium
CGGCCTGCGTGTGCTGTCCCATCCACAGGTGTGGATTCGTCGTCCCGATGCGGCCGTCATGGTGGGTGGCAACGCGATGGGGCACATCTACGTGAACCTCTCCGAACGTCGTCGTCCCTGGTGGAGCGCGCTGAACGATCGTTGGCGCGAGCTGCACGACGACCTCGTGTCGCGCGAGAGCGTCGATCTTCTGGCGGTCGCGCTCGACGAACGCACGGTGCGCGTGAGCCACGCGACACGCGGTACGGCCACCATCGTGCGCGAGGGCGCGTTGCATGACCCGTCGGCGCGGTGGTCGTATCGTTTCGAGACCGGCGATCCGCTCGGTCTGCACAGAGAACGTGAGCGCGTCACCGCCGCCGAGGCGCATGCCGCGTGCGCGCACAGTGACTATCCGGATGCGATCGTGCAACTCGGTGACGTCGTCCCCTCACGACGCGCGGGCGATTTTGTGCTGTCCGCCGCACCCGGCTGGGACCTGCGCGATCGCTTCGAGCCCACGCCGCACCGCAGCACGCACGGGGCGCTGCATCGCGAGCAGATCATGGTGCCACTCCTCATCGATGCGCCGGTCGCACGCACGCCGCTGCGCAGTGCAGATGTCATGCCGAGTGCGCTGGAACTGCTGGCGCTGGCACGGCCGGCGATGCTGGATGGGCGTTCATGGCGATGACGCACGCTCACCGGCTCGCGTGGGGGGTGTGCAGCGTGCTGCTGCTCGCGTGCGCGCCCGATCCGTGGCGTGGTGGTGCGAACTGAGGCTTCGACGTGAGCGGCACTACAGTTTGACAAAGACGCCCACTCGATGTACACGTTTATCGGCGCCTCGGTCGGCGCCTCGGTCGGCGCCTCCACTTTCTTCAACAGGGGGAGGCAGTATGTCGAAGAGACTCGCAGCGAAGGTCGCGGTACTGGTCGCCTTGGCTACCGTACCTGAGCGTTCGGTAGAAGCTCGCCCGGTGGCGACCTCCAGCTCCTGCGGTCGGTGCATCGCTGGTGGCTGCCCATCAGCGTTCACCTGGGACGAGCTGTGTCACATGTACTGCCAGCCCACCGATCTGGGATGGTGCAGTTCCGGTGATACGTCGGGCCGCTGCGGCATGTATTTCGATGGCTACTTGCAGTGCGGCACCGGCAACGTGAGCTGACGATCGAGTCATGTCGTCAACACGTCTCGACCGCGCCGCGACGATCGCTGTGATCGTCGCGGCAATCGCGGTCTGCATCAACCAGCTTCGGCCCGGACCCACCGTGACCAGCGATCCTCCGACGATCGGCGGTGCACCGAGGGTCATCGACGCGTGGCAAGATGTTCGTCGTGACGCGATCCGCGAATCGGGTCCCTCCTCAGGAGTCGTCCTGATCGAGTTTGCTGACTTCGAATGTCCGTTTTGCGCCCGTTTCCACCAGGCCTTCGCTTCACTGGCGACTGCTCAGGGTCTTGAGTTCGAGCACGCATTCGTGCACTTCCCGCTCCCGATGCATCGGTTTGCCATGCCTGCGGCTAGAGCGGCAGAGTGTGCACATGCGCAACAGAGATTTCCGGAAATGAAGGCAGAGCTTTTCGGCCTCCAGGACTCTCTGGGCCTGATCGACTGGCGGGATGTCGCGCGACGCTCGAAGGTCCCGGATCTTGACACATTCGACCGATGCATCGATGATCCGCGCACCGACTCGCTGGTGCACCGGCGCTCTCGGTGGGCGGACTCCCTCAGGATCGAGGGAACGCCGTCGGTGTTGATCGACAGCGTGCTCTACAGCGGCCTGTCCGCCGATTCGGTACTCCGGATCGTCAAGGCCGCCATCGAGCGCAGAGCCAGCAAATGATGCACAGGCTCATGACCGTCGCGCTCCTCGCCGCATGCGTGGGCTTCCCGAACAGTGCAAGCGCCCAGCCTGATCGGCGCGAAGAACTCGAGAAGATCATGGAACGCGCGTACAATGCACCCGACAGCGAACAGCAGCTGCGAGAGTGCAAGTACACCGCATTGTCACGGAATCTGCGACTCGACCAGCGGCAGGCGACTCAGATCCGGGATGCGATTCTGATCGAGCGCCCGTATGAGCCTCGCCCTCGCCTCAACTGGGAACAAGCGAGAACGATGATGCGCTCGAGGGATTCCGCGTTGCTCCTCGCGATGCGCACCGCGCGTGATTCCGCGCGAATGCAGCGCAACATCGAGGGAGAGAGTCAGTGGTGGTCGAGTGGCGCATGCAACGGAAAGCCGATCCCGCGACAGCCGCCTCGCCCATGAGCGGTCGGCGCAGCCGTTCGCGATCATTTTCGGGCCGTCCGTACGCCAGCGGTGTCGCCATGCTCCTGGCGCTGTTGGTGATGTCATCGTGCAAACGACTCGACACCCCATCGTCGAATGTCGAAGCGGTGCTGACCGCGCATGCGTCCTGGGCGGACTCTGTCCAATACACGTACGTCGCTGGTGTGTCGGAACTGATCGGCGACACCGTGATCGTGGCCGACCCGAGAGAGCTCCGACTCGAATGGCGCCATCGGTTGGCCAGCACACGCATCAGTGTCGGTCGACAGGGCCATGGACCGACCGAGTGGCCGCACCCGATCGCACCCGTCAGCTTGCCTGCCGATTCGTCGCTTCTCATCGATCCGATCAATCGACGGATCTTGCTGCTCGTTGGAACACGCGCGGTGAGTGCGCGAAGCTTTCCCGGCTCGTTGTCTCTTGTGCAGGGTTTCTCAGTGGTGGGTGCGATTGGAGCGCGCACGCTCGTCGCCATTCGTCATCCACTCAAGCTCAGCGTGGATCCCCTTCGTGATTCGATCGATCTACTGCTGTACGATCTGGAGTCGGCAGCTCTGATGCCGATTGCGCGACTTCGTCGAGCCGAGGGAGAGCTGATCGCGGTGAGCGGAGCAGAGGCGTGGAGCAGACCGGCGTTCGCCGTCGCTGAACAAGCCACAACCTGCTCCGACGGCTGGATCGCGGTGGCAAGGCGCTCGCCCTATCGCGTCGATTGGCGCCGGCCGGATGGGACATGGATTCGCGGAGCCGCCATCGAGATGTTCGAGCGCAAGCTCACAACCGAGGAGCGTGCGTTCTACGCGAATCGCATGTCGTGGCTCGCGACGCAGCTTCCCGCCATGCCTCCGGAGCAGCGACAGGTCCGCTCGCGACTGCTCGAGGATCTACCGCCGACGATTCCTCCCTTTGAGGCGGATGCGATCCGCTGTGGTCTCGCCGGGCACGCATTGGTGAAACGGACCCTCACCGCCGAGTCGCCGCACCTGACGCTCGACCTCGTCAATCGCGAGGGACTGCGCATTCGTACGTTCGTGTTCGACGACCAGAGACGCTGGGTTGGCTCGGGTCGGCGCGGAGTGTACGTAGTTGCACGCGACTCTCTTGGACTGGAGCGCCTCGAGTACTACCGACTGGGTCATGAAGCCGAGAACCGGCGAACGGCGGACCGATAGCGCTACTCCTCCCGGTTCCGACTCCGCTCCGGATCGAATCCCTCCGGATAGCGCTTGCGCAACTTCTCGATGTTGCGCTCGGCGATCTCCGCCATCGGAATGTCGAGCACGGTCGCGAAGGCGGCGATGTACCAGAGACAATCACCGAGCTCCTTCACCATCGCGTCACGATCGAGCGGCGTGGCGTGGAAGAGGTGCTTCTTGATGAGTTCGGCGGTCTCGCCGGCTTCCCCGGTGAGACCGAGAGCAGCGTTGGCGAGCTGCTGCTCGTGCGTGCGGTCGCGGCCGAGGGTGCGGGCGGCGAGCTGCTGGTAGGTGGTGAGGTCCATGCCGGAATGTACGATCGTGCTGGCCCTCGACCTGCTGCGCGTGGCGTGGCGGTTCCGGGTGCGCGGGTGGTACGCGCGGTTCCCCTTCCTGCCGGTGCCAAGCCGGCGCTACGTGCGCTGGCGCATGTACACGGCGTACGGCGACGAGGACGCGATCCCACCGGCCGAGGACATCATCGCGTACGCACGATGGACGGGGCGGCAGCCCTGACGCCGTGAGCCGCGCGGTGGGGACGGAGGCGGTGCCCTCCGGGTTCCGAGCACTTCGCCGCATGGCTCGCCGCCGGCCATCACGCCGGCATGGACTATCTCGCGCGCGGCGCCGAACTGCGCGCAGACGCGCGTCGGCCGCACCCGGGCGCGACGCACGCGATCGTGGTGGGGATGCACTACGGCGGCCGCGAACCGAGCGGACCGGTGGCGCGCTACGCGCGCGGCGACGATTACCACGAGGTCATGCGTGAACGACTGCGCGGCTTCGTGCCCTGGCTCGAAGCGGAGCTTGGTGGGCCAGTCGATGCGCGGCCATACGTGGACAGCGGCCCACTGCTGGAGCGCGACTTGGCACAGCGCGCGGGGCTCGGATGGTTCGGCAAGAACACCATGCTGATCAACCCGAAGCACGGCTCGTTCTTCTTTCTCGGTGCGCTGGTGGTGAACGTCGCGCTACCGGTGGACGCGCCGTTCATGGCGGATCACTGCGGCACGTGCACGCGGTGTCTCGACGCGTGCCCCACGCAGGCGTTCACGGCGCCACGCGTGCTCGATGCGAATCGATGCATCAGCTATCTCACCATCGAGCATCGCGGGGAGATCGCGCCGGAGCTTGCGCCGCTCATTGGCGAATGGCTTTCGCGCTGACGCTACCGGAAGGGTCACCTTATGCGGCGCGTGACATGCTCGCGGGGAAGGACGCGCGCACGCTGGCGGCGGAGATCCTCGCGATGGACGAGGTCACGTACCGCGACGCGTTCAAGGGCAGCGCGATGAAGCGGGCAAAGCTGGCGGGGCTGCAGCGGAATGCGCAGGTGGTGCTGGGGAACCCTGGCTGAGACGACCGTGTCCTTCGCCTGCGGGGACTCCGCTCTGCGGTGTGGTACGGGCGGCCGTTGGCGAGCAGGCATAGATTCATGCGGATGACCCCAGCGGACCTGCGCGCAATCCTTGATCAGGCCCTCCACGCGGACATACTCCACGCGGACATACCACACGTCGAACGTCTGGCGATCGCGGCGGCCGTTATCTCGGAACTGCTGAGCCGGCACGGCATGGTCGCGACACTCGTCGGCGGCGGGGCAATCGAGCTGTACGCGCCTGGCGTTTATACGACATCGGATCTTGACTTCGTCGTGGAGGGCGGGACCCGCAGCGATCTCGATGCCGTGCTTCGAAGCGTCGGCTTCGAGCGGCGGGGACGGCACTGGGTGCTGGAGGATCTCTTCGTCGAGGTCCCGGGCAACTGGATGTCGGACCCGGTTGACATCGTCTCGGTCGGCGGCCTCTCGCTGAGGGTCGTACGGCAGGAGGTAGTGCTTGCGGACCGGATCATCGGCTTCAAGCACTGGCGCACAACGGCGTATGGTGCCCAGGCGCTCGCACTCTTGCAGGTGCTGGCTGGTTCGCTCGACGACCACCTGCTTCGCGCGCGGCTGCGGGCGGAGGATGCGGAAGACGCGTACGAGTCGCTGCGCCGGCTTGCGGGAAGCGGGACGACGGTCGGAGAGCCCGAGCTCGAGGCAGTTCTGCAGCAACTTCACGTCCGAGGAGGCACCGATGACCGACCCAACTCCCACTGACGCAGTGCCCCTCCTCGACTTGACGGCGCTTCGCCAAGCGTGGGCCGCGCGTCAGGCGGACGTGGCGGCCGTGCGAGCACGCATCAACCTGACGGGTCTCCGCCGCCCCGCTCGTGATGCCGAGGAGCAGGCGTGGCTCTGCGAGCGCGGTGAAGTGCTGTTCATCGAAGACGAGGCGGCAGGCGAGGCCGCGCGACGCTACTACGCGCGCAAGTACACGCGGCCGAGGGACTGACAGCGTCACGCGCTCCGTGAGTCGGGCGCCGTGGTCTCCTGCTGTGCTTCAGCGCCTTCTCTCTTCTTCTCCAGCTCACGACTCGGGTCTCCGTCACCACCTCGACGGCGACTGCGGTACGCCGCGACATCACCACGATGTGTTCCCGGTGGAACGTAAAGGTCGTGCTGAAGCTGCCGGCGGGGTCGCCGTACGCGGGGCGTGATGTGCTCGCCGGAAAGGACGCGCGCACGTTGTCGGAGGAACGACGGTCTTCGCGGGCACCCGAGTGCCGGTCCAGTCGCTCATCGACTACCTCGAGGCGGGCCATCCGCTCGACCACTTCCTGGACGAGTTTCCGAGCGTCTCCCGGGAACATGCGGTCGCCGTACTGGAGCTCGCCAAGCTCGCCCTGATCTCCCCGGCTGCGTGAGTCACGCGGGTGCTGCTCGACAGCAACCTGCCGCGTGCATTCGCCGGGCTGCTGCCGGGACATCGCATCGAAACGACCCACCAGCGCGGCTGGTCGGACCGCGACGACGGACCGCTCATCGACGCGGCCGAGCAGGCCTTCGATGCCTCTGTCGCGATCGACCGGAATCTTCGCCACCAGCAGAACCTTCGTGGACGTCGGCTGCGCATCGTCGTGGTTCGGGCGCGTCGCAAAGGCTATCGCTCCGTTCATGGACGTCCTCTTCCTCCTGCGCGGGCCTCAGCGGCCCGCTGGTTCGCAACTCCGTTTCGAACTCGATTGGAAGACGGCGATACCGCGACACGTCCGAAGACGTGACCGCGTAACGCGTGAGGTTGGCACGGGCGCTGCCGGATGGATCGCCGTACGCGGCGCGGGTCGTGTTGCGCAACGTGGCGAGCGCGCGCGGACGGTCACCACCTCAGCAGCGTCAGCCCGGGGAACGTCCGACATATCATCAGCCTTCCGCGTCACGAGCGTTGCCTGATGCACGAGTGCCCGCGCGGCGATCATGCGATCGAGCAGCCTGCGTCGCGAGTAGCCGATCGTGGCGACGATGGCGGCATACGCGTCGGTGGCTGTTGCGTCGAAGCCGGGGATCGGGCATCCCAACACCACGGCTGATCGGACTGCAACGACGACGTGGGTAAATCGTCAACATCGCGCACGTCGACATTTCGCGGCGAAGGGAGTGCCGCAAGCCGCGTGTCCGTTTCGGGGAGCGTCATTGCCGCCGGGTACACCGTGAGTACGGCACCTGAATGTCCGAGCACCAGTTCGGCATGTGCGCCGAACGCGACGTCCTGGGCAAAGCGAAGCCCCTCGCAATTGTCGCTGCGAGTTGCCCGGGTCCGTGCGATCAGCATCGCCCTCCGGCGTGGAGGTGCTTGCATTCACCCCTCAGCACGATCCCGAGCAAGAGCTTCGTCTGCGCCAGACTGGGTCCCGTTCTGCCCCGACGCTTCTGCCGAGCGCGACCAGCGCTGTCCAGAACGATTGGCGAGTGAGCGCGTGACCGGGGAGCTTTCGGGGTCGTGCTCACTTGCGCAGTCGCAGCGAGACGATTCGAACATCCGTTTCTCCTGAGGGTGCGTCTTCGACCGAGTACGCCAATCCTCGCTGAAACGGAAGAAGCAGCCGTGGGTACCGACCCGTCGCGAGCAGCTGCATGTCGCGAGGATCGAGCACTTCGATCACCGTACTGAACGACACGGGGCCGGGGCCCGCCCTACTTGAAGACGACGCGTCGCCCTGAATGGTCGGAATCAGGAAGAACAACCAGAGCAGGCCTTCCTCGTCGAACTCGATGCCGCCCAACTGGACAGGCAGGCCCGTTCGTCTCGCTGCACTCGGATCGGACGAAGACGGCTGAAACCAGGAACGCCGCCCCACCGCCTCGAGTCGCAGCCGACCGCCAGCATCCCACGACCGAAGATGATACGCGCCGAACGCGCCGCTCCAGAGTCCCCCCTGAGCGTCAATGGCGAGTGCACGTCCCAGCGCGAGCTGACCGCTCGCGCCAGGTGGCACCTCATCGAACGAGAGCACACGCCCGCCATCGCTCCCCAGGACCTGCAGCACGTAGCTCCCGGTCGCCGCGACGGTCGGCGCAAGCGCAAAGAAGCGCCCGTTTCCAGCCAAACGCGCATCCATCACGCGCGCGGTGATCGCGCTCGATCTTGCCACCCGATTGAGTGACGGTTCGAGCACCGAGTATCGGCCCCCTCCCATCGCGATCGCGTGCAGCGAATCGTGTGCGTCGAACATCAGGAGTTGCTCCCTCGCGAACTCGCCCGGGCCTTCGCCGCGACGTCCGACGGCGGACCGGAACCGTCCGTCCGCCGAGAAGACGAACAGTTCGCCCACGAAGGTGGACGCTGACGCCGCATACCACCCTTTCGAGTTGCGCGCGAGCCGGACGAGCGCCGGGAACGAGGCAGGCGCCCCTGCGCCCTGCAGCGTCGCCACCGTCTTGAGCTCCACCGCGCACGCGTTGCATCGAGTCGTGGCGTTGATCTCGACGCGTCGCTGCGCCTCTGCCTCCGAGACGAGGACCAGCAGCGGCGCGAGCGCTCCCATCATCAAGGCGGTCTGCCATTTCATCAACATTCCTCCGGGTCAGTGCTAGTCGCCTCGAGCGCTTGTCACATCACGCACCACGAGGATACAGATCATCGACAGCTGTGCAACTGCGCCGAATGCAACCAGAGGGATCCACGCGGGCAGTGCATCCGGGACACTCCGGCAAATCGCATGAGAGGACGGTCCACCTGCGTCCACGAATCGCTGGATGGTACACACCGGCAGGTGCGTGACGAGGAACTCGACGCGAGCGCCAGCATCACGCACCGTCGCGACGAGCGCCAGCTCGCAGATGAAGGCCAGCATGCTGACCGATGTCGCGATCGCCACGGAACGGCTCGCCACGGCGATGGCCATCGCGAAGCAACCGAAGACGAACATGCCGCCAAGGGCTCGAAGCACACCTGCGCCGACCGTTGCCCACGGGACACGGCCAACATCCAACGCCGACGTGTCCACACCGACACGGTAGAGGCCGCAGGTTACGATGGCGAGGCCTACCGCCGTACCCAAGGCGAAGGTGACCGCGGCGAGTCCGGCAAGCTGCTTCCCGAACAAGAATGCGACCCGATTCAATCCCCGAGACAGCGCTGGTCTGATGGTGCCATGACCGAATTCCATGCCTGCCATCATGGAGAACAGGATCGCCGCAAGCAGCAGACCGCCCAGCGCGGCAAACCGGACCGCGTCGATCGCGGCTCCCTGCGGATAGAGCGACGCGATCTCGATCTGAAGCGCTGAAGTCCGAGCGGCACGAAGCCGTGCACATGCGTCGGCTGCCGGATCTGTGCCAGCTGCAACCGCCTGTGCCGAAGCCGATCGGTCCGCGCGCGTGTCACAGCTGATCATCGCGCCAATCGCGCCATCGGCGGAGAAACCGTCCGTCGGCGCTGCAACACGCAACGGCCTCGCCGCGAGCTCGACGGCGGAAATCCGGTGCCCGCACAGGCTCAACTGCGTACCCACCAGCAGCAGCGCCAGCAACTTCCAGCCAGTGCCCCACCAACGCAGCTTGAGCAACTCGAAACGCACAACCCGCATCACGTCAGGCAGCATTCCCAGTCGCCTCGGGCTCAGCGGTACGCGCTCGGTTGAGCGCCTCCAGATACAGCGCTTCCAGGCTGAACGGTGCGCGCGAGAGCTCGACCAGATGGACATCCTCCGCGGCGAGTGCCTGGCTGATCTCCGGCAGTCGATGTTCGGGGAGTGCCACTTCCAGCGCTCCCTCGCTGTCCGTCCCTTCGTGGCCCGGCGACTCGAACAGGACCCCACGCAGCAGTCGTGCTGCCGCGACCTGATCGGTCGTGCGCACGAGATATCGCGATGGCCGACGAAGGCGCTCGAGGGCAATGGCAGGATGCACGAGCCGACCGTTCGCCATGATCGCAACCGCCGAGCAGAGCTGCTCGATTTCGCCAAGCTGATGACTGCTGAGCACGACGGTCGTCCCGGACGCGGTGAGTTGTCGCACGATCGTGCGCACTTCCCGGACGCCCATCGGGTCGAGTCCGCTGGTCGGTTCATCAAGGAGAATCAGCTCCGGCTGACCGAGCATGGCGCGCGCGAGGGCGAGGCGCTGCTTCATCCCGACGGAGTACGTTTCGAAACGTCGATCGCGTGCGCCGGCCAGCCCGACCAGCGCCAGCAGCCGCTCGATCTCGCCGTCATCCGGCGGTCCGAGCAGCGACCCGAATACGCGGAGGTTCTGCGTTGCGGTAAGGAATGGGTAGAACGCGGGCGCCTCGATCATGCTGCCGATCCGAGCGCGAGCGGCAACCAGTGCGCGACGCTCCGTGTGACCGAACAGTTCGATTTCCCCGCTACTCGGCTGGAGCAGTCCGAGCAGCATCGCCATGAGCGTCGTCTTTCCCGATCCGTTCGGTCCGAGTAGCCCGAACACTGCGCCGCACGGAACATCGAGCGACACATCGTCGACCGCGACGACGGGACCGAATCGCTTGCGGAGCGACCGTACTCGAATGGCGTGCTGAAGTGGCGCTGGCGCACCCTCGGGCGCTTGCTTCCCCTGTGAGCCCTGTTCAGGCGCCGTCATCGTCGTCTGCGTGAGATGCAACCGTCATCGGAAAAATCGCAATGGCGTGATGTCTGATACCTGCTGGAGCATGACCACGCGAGCGTGACGGGCGGAACGCACGGCGAGAGCCGTCACTCCGCCCGCGACGCTCGCGCGAACTGTGCTATTTCTGATCTCGGTAGCAGAGTCCGTCGCAGTTGTACATCCACACTGTGCCGCAACCGCTCACCACGTTGCAGGAGAGACTCTCACAATCGGCACCAGCAGAGCACCAGTCGCTCTGCCGGGAGCACGAGCAGTCGAGCGGCGGGGAGCTCTGGCTTCTGGTCTCCGCACGACCGAGCGTTGCGATCGCTCGGTGCGCAAGTTCCATTCCGAGTGCTTCTACTGCTTCTTCCCGGATGCGCCGGTCGGCATCTCGATCGGGCGGCAGGCGGAGCCATCCGGGAATTCGCTCACGGGTAGCCCGCAGAAACTGGCGCTCATCGTCATCGAGGGTTTCGCTCCCGAGGATCACATCGATGTGCGCCGTCCACAGCGCGATGCGAGTCTCGAGCGGCAGGCTCGCGACGATCGCACGACGGTAGCGCATCGGGTAGCGTTCGACGGCTCCAAGGATTGACGGCAGCCGCTCTCGGTTAACCGCGATCCACTCGTTGATCGCCTCGCAGGAGGCGTTCGGATCGAAGGGCAGAATTTCGCCGCTGCTGATCGACTCGCCGCGATCGGCTGCGTGACCGGGGTTCGCAACCGCGAGCGCCGCGACACTGAGCGCGACAACTGCGGTGGCGACAAAGTTGCGGAACCATCTGCGCGTGGTAGGCATGGACTTCCTCCGAGTCAGAAGATTGCGACTGAACGGTGCGGCCCGGCAAACTCTGGCCTCCGAACGGACATAGGAGTTTCGGTTCATCCGCCGGGCGAGACCATGTTCCGGTGCATGAACGCTGTTCGCAAGCCACAGACTGCGGCGCGATTGCGGCACGATTGCGGCACGTTCTAGCCGAGCAGCAATGCCGCCGGACTCGGCATCCCCGCACGTCGAAAGCCGCGCTCAAGCGTCCGTCGGTCCACTCCGCACGCGCTGACCAAGCGCTTCACCGTCCACCCTCCCGGCGCACGTAGGTACTCGTGCACCGATGGCTGCCAGTCTGACGGTAGCCTGGAGACAGCCCGCCAGACTGTTTCCGGCACGAGGCGCCGCACCGGTGGAAGCGCGACGGCCGCCGCCACCACCCGCCCGAACTCGCGCCGCCACGGAGCGTGACCCACCTCCGCCGACAACGCCACACCCAACCGGGGTGCAAGGCGACTCCTCACTGTCTCCGACAGCAGAGGATCTGCGGCGTCGTCGCTGAGCAGAAGCACGCCATCCCACCCGGCCAGGCACTCGACGATGCGCTGCGCGCCGACGGGCGACCACGTCTCGTCATCTCGGGCAGACTCGGCGAGCAGCGCTGACCACTGTGCTACAAGCACTACACAACACTGATGCGGAAACGTCGCATGCAGCGATGCCAGCGACGTCGCTTCGATGATCACGGAGCCGCTATGGCGCTCGGTCGCCGGTCGCCGGTCGCCGGTCGCCGGTCGCCGGTCGCCGGTCGCCGGTCGCCGGTCGCCGGTCGCCGAACCGAACGCCTGCCGGAGCGCCGCCGCGAACGGCCCCAGATGTGCCGCCTCCACGAGCACCTGTACCACCAGGTCCGTCGGTGTCATGCTCTACCCCCTTTCGCCCGCCGCATCCGCGCGCTGGAACGGCGGGCGGACTCGACAGCCCGCGCAACCGCCCTTGGGACTTCGTTATCATGTTGGCGCGCCATGCGCTGGGCCGTCAAGTGGGCCTCTCCGCGTGTTGCCTATCTCACCGCTGAAGCGCGGTTCGTGACGCGCGGGGAGCGCTGATTGCGTAGAGCTGCGTGACCCTGCGCACCCGAGAAATCGGAGGGGAAGCAGTTTGACGACCGCGTTCCGGTCGCCGCCTCACCATACGCGTCGCGCACACGACACTCTGAACACGCCCCAACTGATACGTCGAGTTCTCCAGCGAAACCCGAGCGATCGTCTCTCCAGCAGCGCGACGTCACGAGAGCTCCGCTGCTCGAGGCGTGTCGTCCAATAGCTCCGGCAGATTCTGTGGCGTGATGCGCGCGACGAGGTCGGGCAAACTCAGCGCGGGCACAATGACGAGTTCACCGTCGCGCACTGTGACATCCACCTCGGCGCCGTCCTCGAGGTGCGCTTCGGCCGCCAGTCCGCTCGGAATCCGTACACCAAGGCCGTTTCCCCACTTCCGCACCCTGGTACGCATCGCGACCTCCTTGAGTGTAGAAACGATTCATCTCCATCTGGCGCAGATATCCTGCGAGTCCCCGTCGTGTACGGCGCGCCGCGAGCGCTCGCGGATCTCTCGACGATGGCGACACCCGACCGCGCGTACGTCGCCGCCAGTATCTCGCACCGGACCTTGGCGCCCTCGGCCACATCAACGCGTCGGCGGAATCCCGATGATCGGCCAGATGATCCCCGCCAGGAAGGGGCGATGAAAGAGGATCGGGAGTGGCGCCAGCACCCAGACCATTACCCACACACGTCCGATCCAGCCTGCCAGTGGATAGCCCGCCCGCGTGAGCGCGCGCTCGACCAGCACCACCCCGCCGTGCAGCAGAAAGTAGAGCACCGGGAGACCGAAGCCGGCGCGGACCGGCACGCTGATCGCCATTTCATGCAACAGCCCCGAGAGCGCAAAGCCCGCCATGACCGCCGGGCCGCGCCCAACCCGCTCGGCAAGCGGTCGATAGGCCGCGATGGTCGTCATCTCCGAGAAGGCGACATTCCACCGACGCGCCCAGAACTCGCCAAGGCTCTGCGATCGGAGCGGCGCGCGAAACAGGGCCTCGCACGCGACGCCGCGCCACCGCCA
>JALOPN010000069.1 GCA_025453875.1 Gemmatimonadaceae bacterium
GTCCTGCGCGCCGAGCGCGGCGACCTTGCGCGCGCGAGAACGGGTCAGCAGCGTCATCGCCGCCGCGTGATCGCCTCGCGCCAACTGCACCTTGCCGAGGTCTCCTTCCACGTTCGCGATCTCGACGGGGTTGCCGCGCATGTCTTCTCGCACGGCGAGCGACGTGCGCAGGCTCGAATCGGCGGCGGCGAGCTGCCCGCGTCGGTGCTGGATCTGGCCAAGCACCTGCCACGCGTGCGCGTAGGGCACGGTCGCGCGATCGCCGATCGCATCGAACAGCGCGATGACCTCACGCTCGCCCCGTTCGGCCGCGTCGAGTGCGCCGGCGGCGAAGAGCGCGCGGGCGCGCGCCTGCAGCAGCACGGCGACTTCGCGTGGCGCGACGTCGGAACCCATCTGCTGGATGCGGATGGCGGTATCGAACTGGGCGATGGAACGCGGGAGCTCGCCAAGTCGCCCCACGTGTTCCGCGAGGCTGACGCGGGCCGGCAGCGTGGTGCGCGCCAACGCGCCGTCGGCCTGCACGCGGACGCGCAGCACTTCCTCAGCAAGTCGCGCCGCCTCGGCGACATCGCCGAGTCCGGCGTAGCCGCGCGAGAGACTCAAGCGCAACGCGCTCACGCGCGGGTCGGTGCGCGCGAGCAGCGGTGCCGTGCGATCGCGGGTGGCGTCGAGCAGGCCGCGCAGCGAGCGTGTGCCGGTCCCGCGGCGAGCACGGTGAGCAGCGCGTCATTGATCTCCGTCGCGAGCTGCGCCTCGCGCGCGGCGCGCTGCGCTTGCCAGAGCGTGAGTCCCGCACCGGCGATACCGACCAGCAGGGTGATCGCGCCGAGCGAGACGGTCAGTGTGTGCCGGCGCACGAAGCGCACCGCGCGTGCGAGGCCGGAGAGCGGGCGCGCCGAGACTGGGCGATGATCGAGCCACGCATCGAGATCGCGATGCAGCGCGTCGACGGTGGGGTAGCGATCGGCCGGTGCCACCGCGAGTGCGCGCTGCATGATCGCGATGAGGTCCGGCGAGAGCGTTGCACCGGTGAGCAGACGTTGCAGCACGGCACCGAGCGCGTACACATCGCTCGCGATCGTGGCGGGTTCGCCGCGGCGCTGTTCCGGGCTCGCGTACGCCGGCGTGAGCGCGAGGGTGGGCTCATCGGGCGTGCCATCGCCGGCCTGCAGTGCGTGCGCGATGCCGAAGTCGAGCAGCTTGACGTGGCCATCGGGCGTGACGAGCAGATTCGACGGCTTGAGGTCGCAGTGCACGATGAGCTGCGCGTGCGCCGCCTGCACGGCGTCACACGCGGCGGCGACGAGACGAACGCGTTCGCGCACGGTGGCGCGTCGCGCGTCGCACCACGTGGTGATGGGCTGGCCGTCCACGTACTCCATCACGAGGAACGGCACGCCTGCGTCGGAAACGCCGGCATCGAGTACGCGCGCGATGCCCGGATGTTCGAGTCGGGCGAGCAGCGTGCGTTCGCGTTGGAACTGGCGAATGAGCGCGGGGGATCGCCACGCCGTGCGCACGAGCTTGATCGCGACGCGCTTCTCGAAGGCGCCGTCGGCGCGATGCGCTTCGTGCACGGTGCCCATGCCCCCTTCGCCGAGCGGTGCGCCGAGGCGCCACGGGCCGAGCAGCGTGCCAACCGGCAAGCCGTCGTCGGTGAGTGTCGGTCGCAGCGCCTCGAAGGCCGGCCCGACGAGGGCACTCACCGCGTCGGTACCCTCCGATGCTTCGGCCGCATCGAGCCAACGCTGCGCAATCGTGCGGAGCACGTCGTCGTCGCCGCAGGCGTGATCGAGCCACGCTGCGCGCTCGCGCGTGGGCTGCTCGAGCGCGGCGTCCACGAGCGCCGCGGCACGACGCTCGCGGGCGAGCGCCGGATCGGTGGCCTCGTCGAGGGTGCCGAGCTCACTCACGCAGCGCCATCTCCAGCCAGCCACGCGCGCGCAACCAATCGCGATGCACGGTGCGCGCCGTCACGCCGAGTACGCGTCCCGTCTCCTCTTCGGTGAGGCCAGCGAAGAAGCGGCACTCCACCACGCGCGCGAGCCTCGCCTCGATGGCGGCCAGTCGCTGCAAGGCGTCATCGACGGCAATGACGGTGAGCGCCCACGTTTCCGGTGAGGCGGCGGCAAGATCGGTGGGCCACGCGAGCGGCGTCGTGCGCTTGTGCGCGTGCGTGCGCCGGGCGTGATCGACGAGCACGCGGCGCATGACGCGCGACGCGAGCGACAGGAAGTGCGTGCGGTCCTCGAATGCCGCCACGCGCTGATCGACGAGGCGCAGCCACGCCTCGTGCACGAGCGCGGTCGGACTCAGCGTGTGTCCATCGTGCTCGCGCCGCAGGTGCCGTCCGGCGAGATCACGGAGCCGGTCGTGCAGGAGCGGCATGAGCTGCTCCATCGCGTCCGGGTCGCCGGCGCGCCAGGCGGCGAGCCAGTGCGTGATCTCGTGGTCGTCGGCCGGTGGCAGCGGGGCCGTCGTGGCAGCGGGCACGGGGGCGGGGCAGGCCGTAGGCGAGGCGGGCATGATCAGGCGAGGGAGCGGGACGGCGCGCCGTCCGCGGGGAGAAGCTCGGGCCGGCCACCGCAGTCGCGCAAGCCGGGGATGTCAGGATTTCGTGGTGCAATCCGCGTACCACGTGAATCGCCTGCTGATTCGTCCGTCGCGCCCGGTCTCGGCGCGTCCTTCCCGCTGGAGCGTCTGCATGACGACCATTTCCTACCTGAGGCGACCGTGGCGGTGCGCCCTTGCCGCCCTGGCGCTGGCGAGTCCGCTGTCGGCCCAGACCACGTACGGTGGCGACCTCATCGATCGACCGGCCAGCGACGTGTACGTTAGCTGGGTGGCGATTGCGGACACCCCGTTCGCCGCGTGGAGCATCGGGGAGCAACTGCTCTCCGTGGCGGTCTTTGGCAAAGGCGCGGGCCAGATCGCGCCGATGCTCGTGGAAAACGTCGGGGGGAGCTGGACGGTCCGGGCACGTGGTCTCACGCGCAACGTGGCAGCAGGTCTCAACAGCTGGAGCTTCGACGCGGTATTCGGATCGACCACCATCGCCAACGCCAACTACCGGTTCGCGTGGTGGAACTCTGGTGGGGTCGTACCCTTCAGCGGCGGTGGTACGAGCATCATCTACTCGCCGAACGGCGCGTACAGTGTGTTGCCGACCGACGGGGCGACGCTGCTCACCGAGGGCAATGACTCGCGCACGTACAGTCTGCAGTGGACCGTGAGCGGGTCCCCGCCCGATCCCGATCCGGACCCCGATCCCACGCCGGTCCCGGAGCCGTCCACGCTCGGTCTGCTGCTGGTTGGCGCGATCGGCGCGCTGCAGCGTCGTCGCCGCGCCTGAGCGACTGACCACACCAGTCGGTCAACGCGACCACCGCACGACATGCGGTGGTCGCGTTGGCGTGTGCGCCGCTGACGCCGTGCGCGATCAGCGCACGAACTCGAGCGCCGTGGTTGGCATGCTCCAGGTTGCAGGAGCCGCTCCACACGGTGACGCGCCCACGCCATGCACAACGCGCGCAATGCGCAGGCGGCCCGTCGGTGCGAGGCGCAGTAGCCAACTCATCGTCGGCGCGCCCTGATCGGGCCCGTAGCAATGCAGGGCGTCGTCGGCCGTGATCTGGTCAAACGCGCGATTGACGCGTCCGCTCGTGGCGCGTGGAACGATCGCGACGCGTGCGCCGAGCTCCGTCGGCCCGAGGCTGAGCGCGAGCGCCGTCTGCGGCTGGTACGGATCGTTGACCAGCGCGAGATAGCGACGTTCGTCGCCCGCGAGCACACCCGTGATCGACGGATCGGCCCACACGCCCTGTGCGGTCCCCGACACATCGACGTTCATCGTCCCGCACCGCGGCGTGCCGGACGGTACGAGCGAGGGACGTGCTGGATCGCGCAGCTTGCCGAACAGCACCGCCTGCGACGCCGCATCGAAGGCCTCCCACGGACAGACGGCGCTGCGGTTGTCGGGCGGATGGCGCCCCGGCGCGGCGAAGGGGTGCGTCACGCGTGCATCGACGAGTCCCACATCGAGTGCGCGAAACCCACGCTCCACCGAGAGCGCCATGGCGCCGAGCGGATCGCCGGCGCGCACCGTCAGTCGCAGTCCGGTCGCCGTGCACGCCTCCACGCGCTCCTCGGCGGTGTCGTACGAGCGACACTCCGACCAGCGAAAGCGCGTGGTATCGATCGTGCTGGCCAATCGCGTGACATGCCCGAACCAACCGCGCACCTGTGTGCACGCCTGAAAGTCGAGCGCAAAATCGAGCTCGCCCTGCCGCGTGGGTGACTGCACGTAGCGTGTGCGTCGCACCGCGGTGATCGCGAGATCGCCCGGCGCGACGAGCGGCACATCCGCGCGCGTGGTCATGAACCCCGCGTGCGCGGTGGGCAGGGTGTGGCCGGGTGCGCCCACGCCGCCCACGACCGCCACGAGATCGATGAGCGACGCGTCCACCGGCAGCCGCGTGAAGAGCGGGCCGCTCCCGCACGCGGCGAAGGCAGGGTGGGTGGAGTCATCGGGGCCAAGCGACCCGCCAGTATCACCGCCGCCGCACGCGGCAAGGGTGACGCACAGCCCCAGCATAAGCCGACGCACGCAGACCTCCGGTGTCAGGGGTTGGTCAGTGCCTCCCCGAGTGTGGTGTTCGGCGCGTCGCGGCGCCAGTGTGGGCGTGTGCCCCGTTCCTGTCCGTGCCGTTGCGCGCCGGGTGGCGGACAACGAGGATTCCGCGTCATGCGCACTCCCTCGCTCGCCGCGGCGTTCCTCGCCGTGCTGCTCACCTCGTCGGCGCTCAACGCACAGGGCACGTCCCCGCCGCCGGTGGATCTTGTCGTCACCCGTTGCGACGGCTGCGCGGAGTGGAACGAACCACAGCGTCCGTTCCGCCTGCATGGCAACACCTGGTACGTGGGTACGCGCGGGCTGAGCGCGATACTCGTCACGTCGTCCGCCGGCCATGTGCTCATCGACGGTGGTTTGCCGGAATCGGCGCCGCTCATCGCCGCGAGCGTGCGTGCACTCGGTTTCCGTCTCGAGGATGTGAAGGTGCTGCTCAACTCGCACGCGCACTACGATCACGCGGGTGGACTCGCCGCGCTGCAGCGCGCGTCGGGCGCCGACGTGCTGCTGCATCCGTGGAGCGCGCGACTGTTGCGGCTCGGGACATCGCTGCCCGAGGATCCGCAGTACGGTTTGTATCTGCCATTTCCTGGCCTTCAGGCTCGACGGGAACTCTCCGATCGCGACGTCGTGCGCGTGGGCGACCTCGCCATCATCGCGCATTTCACGGGCGGCCACACTCCCGGTGGCACCTCCTTCAGCTGGCGCTCCTGTGAGGGCACCGAGTGCCGGGATGTCGTCTACGCCGACAGCCAGACGCCCATCGCCGAGGACGGGTTTCGCTTCTCATCGAACACGCGTTACCCGACGGTGCTGGCGGACTTCGAGCGTGGACACGCGCGCCTCGAATCCCTGCCATGCGACCTCCTCCTCGCCCCGCACCCCGGCGCGGTGCAGCTGTTCGAACGCCTCGCTCGACGCGATGCGGGTGAGGCCAACGCCCTGCGTGAGCCGAACGCCTGCCGCACCTTCGTGCGTACGGCGCGTGAGCGACTGGCGCAGCGACTGACCTCCGAACGCACCCCCAAGTGATCCCGTCCCGTTTGCTCCGCCGTTGCTGTCTCGCCATGTGCGTCGTGGCCATGAGCGCGCCGCTCACGAGCGTGACCGCGCAAACGACGCCACGCTACCGCGATGCCGTGCAGCCCATTGAGGCGCGCGTCACTGACCTGCTCGGACGCATGACGCGGCTCGAGAAGTTCAGGCAGCTGTTCATGGCGCCGGCCACGCCAGCCGAGCTCGCTGACATCGACCTGTCGACCGGTCTCTTCGGGGTACAGCTGCGGATTGGTGATTCCGTCCCCGCCGTCCGCGCCGCTCGTGCACACACGCTGCGCCTCGACTCGTTGCGACAGCGTCTCGCGCGAGAATCGCGACTCGGCATCCCGCCGCTGTTCTTCGAGGAAGCACTGCACGGCATGCTCGATGCCGGCGCCACCGTGTTTCCGCAAGCCATCGGGCTCGCGGCCACTTTCGACACGGCGCTGGTGCATCGCGTGCACGTAGCTACCGCGCGCGAGATGAAGGCGCGCGGCGTGCGCATGGCGCTCTCCCCCGTCATCAACCTTGCAACGGATGTGCGCTGGGGCCGCACCGAAGAAACGCTCGGCGAGGACCCGTGGTTGACTGCGGCGATGGGACGCGCGCATGTGCGCGCCTTCGAATCGGCGCAGATCGTGACTACGCCCAAGCATTTCGCCGTGAACGTGGGAGACGGTGGTCGCGACAGCTGGTCGATCCAGCTGAGCGAACGCGCACTCGAGGCGCGTCACTTCCCGCCCTTTCTGAGCACCATTCGCGACGCGGGCGCGCGCAGTCTCATGACGGCGTACAACAGCGTGAACGGTGACCCGGCCACGCAGAACCGTTTTCTGCTGCACACCACACTGCGCGAGCGCTGGGGCTTTGACGGTTTCGTGATCTCCGACGCGAGTGCGACATCGGGGTCCACCGTGCTGCACCGAACCGAGCGCAACACGGCCGAGGCGTTCCGGCACGCGCTCGAGGCCGGACTCGATGTGGTGTTCCAGGGCGCGCTGCGTGACATCGCGCCGTACGAGCGCGCGGTGACCGATGGGCTCATCGCCGATTCGCTGCTGGATCGCGCGGCGGCGCGTGTGCTGCGTGTGAAGTTCGCGCTCGGCCTGTTCGATGCGCCACCGGTGCGTCCGGACAGCGCGGCGTACTGGAATGGTCACGCGTCACACCTCGCGTTGGCGCGTGAAGCCGCGCAGGCCTCGCTCGTGCTGCTGCACAATACACCGCGACGTGGTGCGATGCCCGTGCTGCCGTTCGCGGCCGGCGTGCGCCGCGTGGCGCTCATTGGCGTCGACGCGGACTCCGTGCGATTCGGCGGGTACAGTGGCTCGGGGTTCGCGCCGGTGTCGCTGCGTGCGGCGCTCTCGGCACGAGCCGATGTGACCGTGCGCTACGTGCCGGGGCCCGGTCGCTCGGATGATTCGATGCGCGTGGTGCCGGCCTCGGCGCTGTCGCACGCCAGCGGCGCCGGCTTGTCGGCCGAGTATTGGGCCAACCCCGACTTCGACAGCACAGCAATCGTGCGTCGCGTCGATCCGCAGATTGCCTTCACGTGGACGTTGTCGTCACCGGCGCGCGAACTGCCATACGACTGGTACGCAGCGCGCTGGACGGGCACGCTCGAGGTGCCGGCCGGGGGCGTGCGCCAGATCGGCATCGAGGGGAACGATGGTGTGCGATTGTGGATCGATGACGTGCTCGTGCTTGACCGCTGGCACAAGCGATCGGCTGGCCGCTGGCTCGCGCCGGTGTCCCTGACGGCCGGCCGCCATGCCGTGCGCCTCGAGTACCATGAACGACGCGGGAACGCGAAGCTCGCCCTGCTCTGGGATGCGGGCGTCCCGCGCGATGTCGACGCGCGCATCGCCGAGGCCGTGGACGCCGCGCGCGCGAGCGATGCCGCCGTGCTCATGCTCGGCATCGAGGAAGGCGAGTTTCGTGATCGCTCACGGCTTGGTCTGCCGGGTGCACAGGAGCGATTGGTGCGGGCCGTGGCGGCGACGGGCGTGCCCACAACCGTGGTGCTCGTGGGCGGCAGCGCAGTCACGATGCCATGGCTGCATGCGGTCGACGCGGTCGTGCAGGCGTGGTATCCCGGCGAGCAGGGCGGGCCGGCGCTGGTGGACGTCCTGTTCGGTGACGTGTCACCGTCGGGCCGGCTGCCGATCAGTGTGCCGGATCGTGAAGGACAGGTGCCGTTCACGTACGATCACGAACCCACGGGGCGCGGTGACGATTATCTCGACGGCAGTGGGGCGCCCCTCTACCCGTTCGGTCACGGGCTGTCGTATGCGACCTTCCGCTGGGACTCGCTGGTGGTCCGCCTCGACAACGATCGTGCCGGTGATTCGGTCCGCGTGCATGTGTCAGCGCGCGTGACCAACACGAGCGCGCGTGATGCGCACGAGGTGGTGCAGCTGTACGTGCGCGATGAGATCACGAGCGTCGTGCAGCCACTGATCGCGCTCAAGGGCGTGAGCCGGATTCGTCTTGCACCGGGCACGAGTGCGACGGTGCAGTTCATACTGGGCGCCCGCGAGCTCGCGCTGCTGGACCGTGACGGACGCTGGACCGTGGAACCCGGACGGTTCCGCATCATGCTGGGGGCCTCCTCGCGCGACATCCGGCTGCGCGACACATTCACGTTGCGGTGACCGCGCGTCATCCCATCCGTTTCCGTCTGCCCACCGTTCGCATGTCTGTTTCTCGTCGCAGGTTCCTCACCGCCGTCGGGGCGGCCTCGGTGGTCGCACCGCTGCTCGACGCGTCGACGCTGCTGTCGGCGATGACCTCGCGCGTCGCCCCGCGCGTGCTGCGTCCGCGCCCCACGGCCGCACAGCTGCGGTGGCAGCGTGACGAGCTCGCACTCTTCCTGCACTTCGGCGTGAACACCTTCACCGACCGCGAGTGGGGCGATGGCAAGGAATCACCGGCGATCTTCGCGCCCGATGCACTCGATTGTCGGCAGTGGGCGCGTGCGGCCAGGGCAGTTGGCGCGAAGGCGCTGATTCTCACGGCCAAGCACCATGACGGCTTCTGCTTGTGGCCCACGGCCACCACGCGGCATTCGGTGGTGTCCAGCCCCTTCCGCGGTGGACAGGGGGACGTGGTGCGCGAGTTCACCGATGCGTGTCGCGCCGAGGGACTGCGTGCGGGTCTGTATCTGTCACCCTGGGATCGCAATCACCCCACGTACGGCGACTCACCGCGCTACAACGCCGTGTATCGCGAGCAGCTCACCGAACTGCTCACGCGCTACGGCCCCATTCATGAGGTGTGGTTCGACGGCGCAAACGGTGAAGGCCCCAACGGCAAGCG
>JALOPN010000374.1 GCA_025453875.1 Gemmatimonadaceae bacterium
CAAGTGCTCGATACGCAAGATCGTCTGCAATCCCGAGGCGCTCAGGTTGCTGGGCACTGTCCGCGGAGTTGATCCCACGCTCGTGCAGTGCGCGAATTATGTCTTCTTGCGTCTTGCCGTAGCTCGGCAAGAACCGAAGAAGCACGAGCGCGAACGAACTCGCCGCCAGCGCGACGATGGGCGGCAATGCGTCATTCGATGAAAGCATGGGATTCTCGACGAGGGGAGAAGTCAGCCGTGTGAACGAGCGCCCTGACGCGTGAAGGGTAGGCTGCGGGTGGCACCGATCGGAAGCGCCCGTGCACTGCGCACCCCGGTGCCGCTCGTCGACCGTAGCCCGACGCTAGACCGCCTGGGAGTGCGCCCTTCGCCATGCAAGTTGCGCGAGGAACTCCGTGCGCCATGGGTGCGATTGCAAACCGCCGAGCTCGGCCCACGTCGACTCGACGATGAGAAGACGCTCTGTCCTGAGCGCCTTCCAGGAATCCGTGATGGCACCCATGGCATTACCGACAAGGAGAACGACGAATGTCTCGATGTCGGGGTAGATGGAGGCACCGTACTGAGCACAGAACTGGGCGCGAAGCTGAATCTGGTCCTTCGCGCCTCCGACTCCTTGACCTGTCCCTACGCCAGATCGCCACTTCGCCTCCCCGAGCACCAAGACTCGGTCGGTTTGAATGCCGAAGTCGATCTCAGGTCCTCCTGGCACCAAGCTGTCCGGGTGCGGGAGACGTCTCCACAGCCAGAAGTTTGCGGGTGCGGGTGCCGCCGCGAGCCCGATGTGCGCAAGGAGATCAGCGGCGTAGCGCGATCGAACCTCGGCAGATGCGTATACCAGCGGCCCGAACAGGCTCCAGGTGATCGCATCCTCGGAGTGTACCGACTGCAGATCTGAGTAGTAGCCGAGAGCTGCCGTCGCCACGGCGGCATCGCCATCACGGTAGGCTCGGGACTGGCGGCTCTGATAGAGCTTCTGCACGAGCTCCGGCGGCGGCCATGGAGCCACGCCACCGCGAAGCACACCCTCCCATGGGCTCCGGAAAGCGTAAACCCCGCCGACGCTCCGCGCGAGCTCGGTCTCGTGCCCATTCCAGTGCTGTGCCTTCATGAGTTCCTCGATCGGACGAACGCCCCAATGGTAGGCTGCGGGCGGCACCAACCGATACCGTCCGCGCACTGCATACGTCGGTGCCGACCGCCTGCCTGAGCCCGACGTGAAGGACCTCGCGGGTTAACGCTTCCTAGTAGAGCTCGCCCGATCTCGATCGCAGCAGCCCAGCGAGCCGAAGCAGATGCACGCCGAGGGTGTGCACGGGAGCCTGTGGACCGACCGGCTCCGGCGACCACGCGTCGATCGCACGGTACCGCCCGTCCCGGACGCCCTCGATGACCCACTGCGCTCCATCGAGCCCCACAGACGCGGCAACCGCCGGCGGCGTCGCTTCCCACAATCCTGTTCGCGCAACGAGCGCCTGGAGCTCTTGCCACTGTGCGGGCGTGAGGACCACCGTCGTATCCGTGACGACGCGCCCCGGCTCGTAACCGCCCTTGCCATCCGTCTCCTTCGCGCGAAGCGAGGTTCCTCCGCTGTCGTGCGTCACCCGCACGGCGACTGGGCGATGGAAGGAACGAAGCCAGACGAAGCGGTAGACCTCTGTCTTGGCGGGCGCGAGGTGACAGAGCCGTCCCTCTCCCAGCGCGCGAAAATGCGCGCCGTACCACCGGATGCGCGCCTCGAGGGCCGTATCCGGGAAGAGCTGCGCGCTGTTGCGCTCGCATACCTGCCCGAATAGCTGCTGGGCCGCAGCCGGCGCAGCGACATCGCGGGATGAGCGATCGCCACAGGCGGCGAGAAGCATGCAGAACGCGACGCTACACCGTGATCTCATCACGCGATGGTTGCGAAAGAGCACAGGTTCCTGACGCCCGAAGTGTAGGCCGCGGGAGGCACCACCCGACACCCGCCGTGCGCTGCATGCTTCGGTGCCGCCGTCTGCCTGAACCCGACGTTAGGAGCGGCAAGCGCCGCTGACGCGCGGACGCCACCACGGCAGCACCCATAAGCGCCTGCGAACGGCGCGTACCATCACAGCTCCGTGGCGGCTTGCCCGTGCCGAGACCACAGAGGAGCCAGAGCAGCGGCAACCAGACCCAAGCCGATGGCGCGGAGCAACTGCACGGTGCTTGGCTGCACGAACGCCAGCTCCGTGGCGGCTTGCGCGTGCCGAGACCACAGAGGAGCCAGGGCAGCGGCAAGGAGACCTGAGCCGATGGCGCGGAGCAACTGCACGGTGCTTGGCTGCGCGAACGCGTCGACCACCTCCATCAAGGCAAAGATGGTCACGAGCACCACGATGAGCCGGGGCCGCTCGACTGGTATCGCGAGCCCACGGGCGGTCGACACGACCGCGACGGCCGACGTCGCCAGCAGCACTGCGAAGATGGCATCCAAGACACGCAATCCATCCGGTGCCTCAAGGGCGCGGACCACCCTTCCCGCCGCGTACAAGGCGACTCCGACAGCACCGACCCAGGGTGCCGGGCGGAATGCAGGGCGCGGGCCGTTGGCGGGATGATGAGTGGACATGCTGAGGTCCTCCTGCTGAATAGCTCGGCCTAACGCAACAAGGGTAGGCTGCGGGCGGCACCAACTGATAGTGGCCGCATGCTGCATACGTCGGTGCCGCCCGTCCGCCTGAACCCGACGTTAGGAGGCCTCGCGTGGCGCACGGACCCGGACGCGCTCCGCATCCACGATCCACGAGCAGCCGCGCACCGCTTCCGTGGCGAGGAGGGGCATCACGCGGGCGACGAGCGCGAGTGTGCTCTCGCGATCCGGGGCACGCGGCCGCAGGACGAGGATGCCCGGGTGCGTGCCTGGCGGATACGCCCGGACGTCGCTGAAGTCGAGGTCGAGCGTCACGAGCACGCGCCGCTCGCGCGCGCAGGCCGCGGCCACCGCGGGATCCGCGGCGCCCGCCAAGGCTTCGTCGTACACGGTGTGCGTGTCGTAGCCGGCGGCCCGCAGCAGGGCCGCTGCCTCGAGCGGCCGGTTCTCGTCGATCTTGAACTGCAGCGCGGCCGCGCTCACGCGGCCGGCGGCAACGGCACCACGCGCTCGGCCGCGAGATCGGCAGCATACGCGAGGACGGCGGTCACCGCGGCCGGCGTGATCGCCGGATAGCTGCGCTGCAACTCGGCCGGGGTGAGCCCCGCGGCCAGGTTCGCGAGCACGACCGTCACGGGGATGCGCGTCCCGCGCAGACATGCCAGCCCGTGGCAGACGGCGGGGTCAACGCTGATGTGCTCCTGCCACGTCATGGCCTCAGCTCCGTGCGGGGACGCCGGAATCTACTGCCCGCTCCCCAGACGCACCGGGCCCCCGGCACCCGGGCGATCCACCTGACGCCCCAAGGGCAGGCTGCGGGCGGCACCACCCGAAAGCGCCCGCGCGCTGCATAGGTCGGTGCCGCCCGTCTGCCTGAGCCCGACGTTAGGTGACGAGGAACTCCGGAGCGGGCTCTCCGGCATGGCGCCGATTGACCTACCGGCTCGCAGCACGCAAACGGAAGGGAAGTACCGAAGCATGTTCGTTGAAGGCGTCCGTGATGGCGGCTGCCAGTGCTGGGCTCTGCTCCATCTCTGCCCACATCATGCGTCGAGCGTGACGAACATCGTTCGTCTCCCCCTTTCGCCCTCGTGCCGACTGCACGCGCGCCGACGCGCGCTCGTAGGCTTGCATCAGTGGCGACCGTCCGTCAGCACTCACGAACGCTCGGTTGACGGCCACGAATGCGAACGCCTCAATAACGGGGTCCATCTTGACCGGGAGTTCTCCAATCCCGTTCTTGGCGACACAGACGTAGGTCACGAGGCCACCGGTCCTCTCGTCCCGATCCATGTAGAAGAATCGAGCGCCCACGCGACGGAGGTCCATCTCTGACACGTACATCGCAGGGCGCTGCGAGTCGAAGCCTCCGATCACGCGGCCATCCCTCCGCCAGTGGGCAGCCAGCATCGACAGCACGCTATGCTGGAATGCTTCGCTCTGGCGAAGTGCGCTGACAATCGAGTCGCGGACGACACGCGGGTTGTCCGACGTGCGCAGAAGCCGCGGCTCAGCGCCAGGTGTATGCTTGGCAAGGTAGTCAACG
>JALOPN010000070.1 GCA_025453875.1 Gemmatimonadaceae bacterium
ATGCGCGCGTCGCGCACATACTGCTCGACGCCATACTCGCGGATGTAGCCGTGTCCGCCGAGCGTCTGCAACGCGATGTTGGTGTTGTCGAACCCCAGATCGGTGAAGAACGCCTTGATGACGGGCGTCATGAGCGCGACGAGATCCGACGCCTCCTGCCGCACGGCCTCGTCGGGATGCCGATGCTCCTGATCGATGAGCATCCCGACCCAATAGGCGAGCGATCGAGCGCCCTCGTTGAACGCCTTGATGCGCAGCAGCCCCTTGCGCACATCGGGATGCACGAGAATCGGATCGGCCGGACCGTCGGGGTGCTTGATGCCGGTGAGCGCGCGCCCCTGCAGTCGCTCCTTGGCGTACGCGAGCGCGTTCTGGTACGCGACCTCCGACAGCCCGAGGCCCTGCATGCCCACTGCGAGTCGCGCCCCGTTCATCATGACGAACATCGCGCGCATCCCCTTGTTCGGCTCACCCACGAGATAGCCGGTCGCGTCGTCGAAGTTGAGCACGCACGTGGCCGAGCCCTTGATGCCCATCTTGTGCTCGATCGATCCGCACCGCACGCCGTTGCGTGCCCCGAGCGTACCGTCGGCGTTGAGCAGGAACTTGGGGACGACGAACATGCTGATCCCCTTCGTGCCCGCCGGCGCGTCCGGCAAGCGTGCCAGCACGAGGTGCACGATGTTGTCGGTCAGATCCTGCTCGCCCGCGGAGATGAAGATCTTCGACCCGCTGATGCGATAGCTGCCGTCCGCTGCCGGCACCGCCTGCGTGGTGAGGATACCGAGGTCCGTGCCGGCGTGCGCCTCGGTGAGGCACATGGTGCCCGACCATTCACCGCTCACGAGCCTGGGCAGGTACTGCTGCTTGAGGGCATCGTCCCCGTGCGACATGAGCGCGCTGTACGCCCCGTGCGAGAGTCCGGGGTACATGCTGAACGACAGGTTGGCCGAGCACTGCAGCTCCTCGAAGACAAATCGCACCGCCTCCGGCAGCCCCTGCCCGCCGAACGCCGGATCGGCCGAGATGCCCGTCCAGCCCCCATCGGCGTACTGCCGATAGGCGTCGATGAAACCGCGCGGTGTCCGCACCGTACCGTCCTCATACGTGCACCCCTCGGCGTCCCCCGACTGATTGAGCGGAAACAGGACCTGTTCACACAGGGCCGCACCTTCGGTCAGCACGGCGTCGATCACGTCCGGGGTGGCGTCGGCGAAGCCTGGCAGGTCGGCCAGCTGCGCGACGCCGTGCACGTCATGCAACACGAAGCGGATGTCATCCAGCGGAGCGCGGTAGGTAGGCATGGACGGACCCTCGACGGGCGGGGAGCGGGAGGCGGTGCCGGTCCACTCGGATCGGCGGTGGCGGATATCGCAACTTGGGCGCCGGATCGGACGCTCACAAGCCCCAATTGCGACGGTACCGTCATATTTTGCCCTGTCCCACGAGGTGGTCGACCGCGCACCATCCGTCGCCGCGCCGCGTTAGACTGGACGACGTTCAGCCCTTTCCTGCTCCGGAGCCTCGATGAAGCAGTTTTTCACCAACGTTGCCGCCAACCTCGTGACGGTCGCCCTGCTCGTGCTGGTCGGCGTCGTGCTCATCGTCGGCGTCGTCGCCTCGGCGGTCAGTGGCGGTGACACCGGGCCGACGGTCCCCGAGAACTCGATCCTGATCGTGGACCTCGACCAGCCACTCGCCGACCGGCCCGCGGAGCGCACGCCGCGCAGCGCCCTCGACCGCGCACTCGCGGAACCCGGCGGGTCGCGACTGTCGTTGCGTGGCGCGGTCGTCGCGCTCGAAGAAGCCGCCAAGGACGATCGCATTCGCGGTGTCCTCCTGCGTGGCAGTGTCTTCAGCGATGGACTGTCGTCGGGTTACGCCGGGCTGGCCGAGTTCCGTGAGGCCATTCGCGCCGTCGTCACGGCGGGCAAGCCAGTGCACGCGTATCTCGTCGATCCGACGGTGCGCGACTACTACGTCATGAGCGCGGCCACCTCGCTCACGCTCGACCCGTTCGGCACCTTCTCGTTTGGCGGCCTATCGGCGTCGCAGGTGCACTTCAGCGGCTTCCTGGAGAAGTACGGCATCGGGGTACAGGTGAGCCGCGTGGGCAAGTTCAAGGCGGCCATCGAGCCGTTCACGCGCCCCGACATGAGCCCGGAGAATCGGGCCCAGACACAGCGGTACCTGCAGGCAACGTGGAGCAGCATCAAGGCCGCGATCGCGGAATCGCGCAACGTGGACACGCTGCGCCTGCAGCAGTTGGCCGACTCCGTGGCACTCTTTCTCCCGGCCGACGCGGAGCGCTTCGGGCTCGTCGATCGCGTCGCGCACTTCGACGTGCTGCTCGATGACCTCAAGGCGCTGACCGGCTCCGCGAAGGTGATCGCGGCCAGCGACAGCTCGGCGCCGATCGTGGCCGAAGCCGAGTCGGCAGACACCAGCGAGTCCGATACGCGCGAGGCGTCGCCGCTCAGCGCGCTGCTCCCGCCGTCACTGCCGCAGGTCATGCTGCGCGACTATGCGCGCGTTGCCGTCGCACGCGCCGAAGACATCACGTCACGCCGTCGGATCGCGGTGGTGTACGCGCAGGGCAGCATCGTGAATGGCGAAGGCACGGTCGACGAAGTGGGTGGACGGGCGCTCGCGCGCGAGCTGCGCCAGCTGCGCGACAATGAGTCGGTCAAGGCCGTCGTGCTGCGCATCAACTCGCCCGGCGGCAGCGTTGTGGCGTCCGAGGAGATCCAGCGCGAACTCGTGCTGCTCAACCGGACGAAGCCGGTTGTCGCGTCGATGGGTACCCTTGCGGCGTCAGGCGGCTATTGGATCGCCACAGCGGCGCGGCGCATCTATGCGCAGCCCAACACACTCACCGGCTCCATCGGTGTGTTCGCGGTGTTCCCCAACCTGCAGGGCATCGCCAACAAGAACGGCATCACCGTCGACACGGTCACGACCGGCCGCTACGCCGATGTATTCAGCATCGCGCGGCCGCGCACAGACGCCGAGCTGGCGCTGGTACAGCGCAGCATCGATGCGGTGTATGAGGCCTTCCTCGAGCGCGTCGCGCGCGCGCGGCGGCTGCCGATGGATTCCGTGCGCAACATCGCCGAAGGCCGCGTGTGGGCCGGCGAGGATGCGCTCGCACTCGGACTCGTGGACGAACTCGGCGACCTCGACGATGCAATCACGCACGCCGCATCCCTCGCCGGCCTCGAGGGCGATGACTTCGCGCTCCTCGAACTGCCCAAGGTCAAGGACGCGAGCGAGATCTTCACGGAGCTGCTCGAGGACGCGCCGCCCCCCGTCGCCGGTGAGGCCGCGTGGCGACGTGCGGCGGTCGCCCTCGGGCTGATCGCACCGTCTCCCGTATCATCGCCGCTGTCGGCGCTGCCGACGCGCGGCCCGGTCGCGCAGGCGGCCCGTGGACTCGCGCGCGAGCTGAGCGCCCTGCTCCGCCTCGACGATCCGCGTGGTGTGTACGCGCGCCTGCCGTACACGCTGCAGATGCCCTGACGCGGCGCAGGACTACAAACGACAAACGCGGGCCGATGCATCGTGCATCGGCCCGCGTTTGTGTGTGCAGCCCAGCGCGTGTTCGCCTCAGTCTTCGAACTCGAACGGGCTGACCTTGATCGCGTACCAGTCGGCCTGGCGCGCCGCCTCCATCACGCGCGCGCGCTGCGTGAGCTCCGCCAGACGCGCGCGAATTGCGTCGCGCTCTGCTTCGGCGCGATCGACGCACGCCTGCAGCCGATCACGCACGACCGCGGTGGCCTGCGCGTTCGCCGCCAACCGCGCGCGCGTGTCGCCCACCGTCCACTCGGCGACGCGCAGTCGCTCCCGAAACTCGCGCATGCGCGCCGCGAGCGCGTCGGCGTGATAGTGGCTCCAGATCGCCATCGGCTTCTCGTCATCGATCGCGATCGCGCCGAGCACGCCGTCGTGGACGTTGAAGAAGTTCTCGTTCGGGAACAACATGATGGGGTCTCCTCGAGGTGGGGCGCATCGCGAGTCGACGCGGCCACTTGTACAACAACGTTCGGGTCGCTGCCGTTCCGCGCGTCCGAGCGGCGCGCGGCGGCAACGATCACTGGCGTTCGACGCGCAGCCCCGCGAATGCCGTGCGCGGCGGGGCCGGCTCGAAGAATCGACCGCGCGTTGCGTTCACCAGCACGGCACTGGCGTAGCGTGCGTCGAGCACATTCTCCACACCGAGCACCGGCGCGACCCGCCAGCCGTCCCGCACGGCGATCCCCTCGCTGCCGACGCGCAGATTCACGGCGCGCCAGCCAGGCGCGCTCGTGGTACCGGCGTCATCCACCACGATCTGCGAGGCCGCGCTCACGTCGACCGTGGCAAACCACGCCGCGCGACGCACGGTGGCCCAGGCCTGACCCTGACGCGCCGGGCTCCCCGGCACAATGTTGCCGGCGAACGAGGTCGTGCCCACCGTGTACTCGTCGAACCGGAAGCGACCCGCGCTCGCCGCCACACCCACGTCGGCCGTCAACTGCGCGCCGAGCGTCCGCTGCGAACGGACGAGCAGCTCCACACCGCGCCGCGTGGTGCGCCCTGCGTTCCGAAAGGCGCGACGTCCCGGTTGGTTCGGCACATCGAAGGGCACCAGCTCGTCGCGACTGCGTGCGTCGAAGGCAGCGAGTTCGATCCACGTGCTCGTGCCCAGCAGGCCACGAACGCCCGCCTCCGCGGTCCGCGTGCGCTGCGGTGACAGCGCACCGTTGAGGCCGGCGGTCCCGTCCGCCTGCGTCGTGAGTTCGGTGACCGTGGGCGTCTCGAATGCGGTATTCACCGTGGCGTAGATCGACCACGTGGGTCGCGCGCGCCACACCAGACCGATCATGGGGTTGAGCGCCGTTTGCGCCTGTTCCCCGCTGTCATCGCGCGTATCGGAGAGAAAGCGATCGGTGAGCCGAAAACGCACCTGATCCCAGCGCAGCGCCGCGCTCAGGTCGAGACGTCGCGGCACGGCGACTTCGTAGCGCACGAAGGCCCCTTCACTCTGCACGACTTCCGTCTGGTCGAGACGCAGCACGCCGCGCGCGGCGCCTGCCGTCGGACACGTCGCCGACGTGGCCTGCCCCACACAGTTCGCAAAGTTGCGTCGATCATCGTTCACCGACTGCAGATCGAGTCCGGCCGACACGCGCACCGGCAACCCCGCGAGCCGATGGCTCGTCGTCCCGCGCACCCACGCGCCCGCGTTGCGCCGATCCACGGCAACGACCGCGAACGGGAGCGGATTGTCGAGATCTCGCGTGCCGATCCACGCGGCCGCTGCGAGGCCGTCATCGGCCGATCCCCGCTCCGCCACGACACCGAGCTGCGCGTGTTGCACCGCCTTGCTCGCGCCGCGCGTGATGTTGAGCGAATCGGGCAACCGCACATCGCGCTCGAGTTCCGCGAGTGTGAGTGCACCGGGATTCTCTGCGACCGGCATGTCGAACGCACTGCCGATGACGCGCACGGTCGTGCCGCCAAGCGCGCCTTCGACACGCGCAAAGCCGCTCGTCGCTTCCTGCCGTGCATAGATGCGCGGCCCGTCGCTGATCGTGCGGGTCACGCTCGCGAGCCACGAGGGCGGCGTCGCGCCACGCGACGAGGGCGTGCCCGACAGCAGCACGTTCGCTCGGCGCGCCCCACCGCCGTCCCACACCCGGGTGCGGCCGGCAAAGGCGGAAGCCGCCGCCGCTTCGGAGCGAAAGTCCAGCACACCACCCGCCGCATTCCCGTACAGCGCCGAGGCCGTGCCGCGAATGGCCTCAACGCGCTCGATCGTCTCGAGGTCGAGCCAATCCATCGGCGTCTGCCCGTCCGGCAGCGAGATGGGGATGCCGTCACGCAGCACCTTCACGCCGCGTACGCCAAACGCCGCCCGCGCGCCGAACCCACGCACCGCAATGCGCGCATCCTGCGTCGGGTTGTTGCGCGGCTGCACTTGCACACCCGGGACGGCAAAGAGCAGGTCGCCCACCGCGGCGCGACGCACGGCCGGCCGCAGACTGTCGGCCGAGACGCGACTGACGGCAAACGGCAGCGACAGCACCGACCGATCGCGATCGCGCGCAATCTCGACGCGCGCCGCTTCGATCGTGGTTGGCGTCGCTCGCATGGAATCGCGCGTGGTCTGCTGCGCAATCAGTAGCGCGGGGGCGCTGCCCATGAAGAGCATCGCCGCGGCGGCAACGCGCGCCGCACCGGAGAGAAAAAGATTGGTGAACACGCCCGGAACCAAGCGCCCTCGCGAGGCGCTCGCAAGCGTCTCAGGGCGTCCGGCAGGTCAGCCCGGGATTGCGTCCCGGACGATCGGTGGCCAACCCGAGTCGGTCGCACACCAACCCCGTGGCCGTGTCCCGCACGCGCAGGTACCAGTGCGACGCGGTGGCGTTCGAGGTGTCCACGACCATCGACGGCGAGAGGCGCACACCCTCGGCCTGCAGCTCCGTCCATCGGGCGAAGCGACCACGCCGCGCGCGAAACTCGAGCTGCTCGAGGCCGGCGCGCGCGAACGTTCCTTCGGCGCGTCCCTTGACGTCGCGCTGTGTCAGCGTGGCGCGCACACTGAACGTGAGCAGCACGACGACGGCCAGGAGCAGCACGCTGAGCAGGAACAGCACGACCCGCTGCTCGGCGACGGCCGCAGCGGAGCGTTCATTGGTGGGTCGAACGGGGGGAGTGGCAGCAGGCACGGCGCTCAGGCGGAAGTCAGCGGCCCGCCGACCTCTCCGGGCGCGCCGTCCCGCAGCAGTCTCGGCGCGCGCTCGCCGGTTCTGTGCCCCCGCCGGGTGCCGCGAGACAGTCTTGACCGGCGATGTGACGGTGCGCCGCGCCCCTTGCTCACGCGCCCCGGCTGTCATATTCTTCTGAATGGTTGATTGCTTGAACTGCGCCCCCCGCCGATGATCTTCGCCTTCGCCCTCGTCATTGGCGTCGCGCTGGGGCTGCTCGGTGGTGGCGGCTCGATCCTCACCGTGCCCGTCTTCACCTACGTGGCCGGCCTCGATCCGAAAGTCGCCATCGCCTCGTCGCTTCCGGTGATCGCGGTGACGAGCGCGGTCGGTGCGTTCGGTCACTGGCGGGCGCGCAACGTCCAGCCCCGCACCGCGCTCATCTTCGGCGGCCTGGCCATGCTCGGCGGTTTTGCCGGCGCGCGACTCGCCGCGTGGCTCACGGGCGCCGTCCAGATGCTGCTCTTCGCCGTCATCATGCTCGGGGCGTCGATCTCGATGTTTCGCGCGGCCCCCGAGGCGAGCTCCGGCACGGCTCAGCGACTCTCGTTCGGCACGCTGCTGCCACTTGGCCTTGGCGTCGGCCTCCTCACCGGCCTCGTTGGCGTCGGCGGTGGCTTCCTGATCGTGCCGGCGCTCGCGCAGCTCGGTGGGCTGCCCATGCACGTCGCGGTCGGCACCTCGCTGCTCGTGATCGCCATGAACTCGGCCGCGGGCACGCTCGGCTACCTCGGGCAGGTGCGATTCCCGATGGCACTGCTCGCGCCGTTCACCGCACTCGCCGTAGGCGGCATCCTGATCGGCGCTCGCCTCGGCCGGTCGCTGTCGCAACGCACCCTGCGACGTGGCTTCGCCACGCTGCTGCTGGTCGTTGCGGCGTTCATCCTGTTCCAGAATCGCGCGGTCGTGATCGGCGCCTTCGCCGCATCGACCAGCGCCGCCACCGTGCTCTCGTCCCACTGATCATGTTCTTCACCCAACTCTACGATCGGTCGCTCGCGCAGGCGAGCTATCTCATCGGTTGTCAGGCCACGGGCGACGCGATCGTGATCGATCCGCTGCGCGATGTGCGTCCGTATCTGGCGGTCGCCGAGCGCGAAGGACTTCGCATCACGCACGTGACGGAGACGCACATTCACGCCGACTTCGTCTCTGGCGCGCGCGAACTGGCGGCCGCGACCGGCGCACGTTTGCACCTCTCGGGCGAGGGCGGCGCCGATTGGCAATATGCGTTTGCGGCCTCCGATGGCGCCGCGCTGCTGCACGATGGCGATGTGCTCATGGTGGGCAACATCAAGCTCGAGGTGCTGCACACGCCTGGTCACACGCCGGAGCATCTTTCGTTCGTCGTGACCGACACCCCCGCCGCGAGTGGCCCGATGGGCATCCTCACCGGCGATTTCGTGTTCGTTGGCGACGTTGGCCGGCCGGATCTGCTCGAAAAGGCCGCGAAGGTGGCGAACACGATGGAAGCGGGTGCGCGCACACTCTTCCGTTCGCTGCAGCGCTTTCGCGCGCTCCCCGATCATCTGCAGGTCTGGCCCGGGCATGGTGCCGGATCGGCGTGTGGCAAGGCGCTGGGCGCCGTTCCCTCGTCCACCGTGGGTTACGAGAAGCGCGCCAACTGGGGCATGAAGCGCATCAACCGCGATGGCCCCGTCGTGCTCGGCACGCTCCCGATGCCCGCGCGTGCGGACGCAGATGCCCTGCCCGCGCTCGTGCGCGATCGCGCGTGGCTCATCGACCTTCGTCCCGCGGCAGAGTTTGCGGCGGGGCACGTGCCCGGTGCGCTCAGCCTGCCGCTGAATCGCAGCTTCGCGACGTGGGCCGGCTCGTTGCTGCCGTACGACGCACCGCTCCACCTCATCACGGGGGCGCGCGGGGCCGACGCGGTGACGCAGATCACGACGGCCGTGCACGAGCTCACCCACATCGGACTCGATCGCGTCGTGTCATGGTTCGACGCCGACGCACTCGATCAGTGGCGTCAGGACGGTCGCGAATGGCAGGACGTGCCAATGCTTGGCGCTCACGACCTCGCCTCGCGACAACTGCGCGAGTCACTGCAGGTGCTTGATGTCCGCGGCGCGTCGGAGTTTGGTGCGGGTCACCTGCCCGGCGTGGCCAACATCCCACTCGGTGATCTGCCCACCGTTGCGGCATCGCTCGACGCATTGACCCCCATCGTGGTGCAGTGCCAGAGCGGTGCGCGCTCGATGATCGCGGCCAGCGTGCTGCAACGCGCCGGTCGACACGATGTGTTCAACCTGATCGGTGGCTTCGTCGCGTGGCGCGACGCCGGCTTGCCGGTTGACCGTTCTCCGAGGGAGTCCGCATGACTACCGCCCCAAAGCGTCGTCCACCGAAGACGCTCTCGCCCGCCATGCTCGATGAAGTCGCCGATCGCTTCAAGGCGCTCGCCGAGCCGAATCGCCTCCTGCTGCTGCAGGTCTTGCAGACCGGTGAACTCGCCGTGGGCGAAATCGTCGAGCGTACCGGTCTCTCGCTCGCGAATGCGTCGAAGCAGTTGCAGCAGTTGCACGCCGCCGGCTTCATTCAGCGCCGCAAGGAAGGACTCTTCGTGTACTACACGCTCGCCGATTTTGATGTGCTCACGCTGTGCGACCTGATGTGCAATCGCGTCTCGCGAGACGCGAAGGCCGCCGAACGGGCGCTGCGCGCCGGCTGATCAGCCGGCGCCGTCTTCGCCCCACATCACCCGTTCCGCGAGCCAGTCCCCCACGACGCGGCGCACGGGACTCGAGCCTGCTCGCACGGCATCGACGGCAGCGAGCAGCGTGTGCAGCCGTGCGTCGCGCGCGGCGACGCGCGCCGCACCACTGAAGAGTGGCACCAGCAGTTCGCCGCGTACCGAGCCGTTGTCGTCCGGCCACACCAGCGCTCGTGCGACATCGGGCGCGGCATCACCGGTGAGGAGTGCGCCGACGGCTGGCACACTCCACGCCGTCGGCACGCCGTCGATCTCACGCCCACGCACCGGCGGAAACGCGTAGCGCACGCCGTGCAGGAGAAACTCGCGCAGCGCCGGTCGCGCCACCGTGCGCGAGGCCACGCGCAGCAGGCCGGCCCCCTGCAGACGCGCGACGCCGCGATGCACCGCGCTCGTACTCGTCGCCAACGATTCGGCGAGCGGCTCATAGCGCTCCTCCGGCTCGAGCAGCAGACGCAGGGCGACCGCGACATCGAACGGGCGAAGCGTGGGTTGGGATGGAACGCGCACACGGACCATGCCGGGGAGGGGAGAAGGGCGGCGGTGATCGACCGGGAGCGGCCGTGGTCCGGAAGAAACTACCCGCCAATCGGCCGCGCGCCATGCGTCACCCGGGTGTCACAAATTTCACCAATGGTCGTGCCGCGGTGGACCGGGTACAATACGCGACCTCCCTGCTTCGCCCCACCGCTTCGGCGGCGCTTCCACCACCTCGTTCGTGCGCCACGGTTCGGTCTCCGACACTCCGGCATACCCTGCGCGCGCAGGGGACTCGCTCGCGACGCGCGCCGCGAACGGGGAGAGCGCGCGTGCGCTCCCGGACCACGCGTTGCTCGCCGACCGACCGCTGCGGAGCCCCACGCTCACCGCGAGCGATCCCGCCGTGGCGCTGCTTGCCGTGGCCCAGCGCGCACTCGGGGTGCCCTTCGTCCGCCTGGCGGCCTCCCGCGACTGCACGATCGCCGGCGCGGCCACCGACGCCCGCGCCTGGTTCCCCGCCAACGACCCGGTCGGCGAGGCCCTCGTGGCCGAGGTACACGCCGTCGGCGGCGCGTTGCTCATCGAAGACACGCGCGCTGCCCCGCCGTTTCGCGGGACCGTGGTGCTCGACGGGATGCGCGCCATGGCGTGCCTGGCGGTGCCCCTTCGCGACTCGACCGGTCGCACGGTGGCCGTGGTCTGCGCGCTCGACGGCGTGCCACGCTGGTGGACCGATCAGGATGCGAAGCTGCTGGGCGCCATTGCCACGGCGCTTGCCGCGCTGGCGCTCAGCGACGCTGCCCCGGGCGCGCCGGCGGCCCATGCCAGTGCTGTAACGGCGTCGGCGGCGCGATCGAGTGTGCCCGCGGCAGCGGTTTCAGAACCGCCAGTGGCCGCGGCGCGCCCGGACGCCACGCCCGTCGCCGAGGGGATGCCTTCGTCCGAAGACGATCCGCTGGCCCCGCTCGCGCAACTCACCGGCGGCATCGCGCACAACTTCAACAATCAGCTCACGATCATCTCGGCCAACGCCGAACTGCTGCGCGACACCCTGCAGCAGCTCGCCGGCCCCGAGGTCGTACGCGCCAGCGCGCAGGAAGAGATCGACGCGATTCTGCGCGCCGCGAACACCGCGTCGGAAATCACGTGGCAACTGCTGGCGTATGGACGCACGCTCCCGCTGGCGCCCGAGCGACTGGATGTGCACGAGCGTCTCACCGCGCTCGAGCCGAAACTCCGTGAGACGTGCGGGGAACACATCACACTCGAGCTCACACTCGCCGCGCCGCGCCCCATTCTCACGATGGATCCGGCGCAGTTCGATCACGTGCTGCTCGAGCTGCTCGACAACGCACGACACGCGATGCCGAACGGTGGCCGCGTGTGCGTGCGCACCGAGCGCGTCCTGCTCGATGACACGCGACGCGGCACCCCGGACGACGTGCCGATCGGCCCGTGGGTCGTGCTGTCGGTGATCGACGCCGGCGTCGGGGTGTCCGCCGACGCACTGCCGCAGCTGTTTCGTCCGTTCTTCACCACACGCGAGGTAGGGCGCGGACTGGGCCTCGCCCTGGCCGCCGTGCACGGCATCATCGCGCAGTCGGCGGGCTACTGCACCATCGACAGCGTGGTGGGTCAGGGCACGACCGTGCGCCTCTGGATGCCCGAACCGTCGCGCTGACGCGTCACGCGTCGCGCGATGGGCGCGTCGACGTCTCGCCTGCTCCCGAGCCGCGTGCGTCGAGCGTCGCCCGCACCGTGCGCGCCAGCTCCTGCTCGGTGAAGGGCTTCTCCAGCAGCACGATGCCCGGTTCAAGCACACCATGATGCACGATCGCGTCCTCGGTGTAGCCCGACATGTACACCACGCGCAGCCCGGGCCGATGCAGTTGGACACGCTCGGCGACGCGCCGTCCGTTGGCCTTCGGCATGATCACGTCGGTGAGCAGCAGGTCGATCGG
>JALOPN010000071.1 GCA_025453875.1 Gemmatimonadaceae bacterium
GGGCGCGCGTAGGCGATGTTCTCACGCACGGTGCCGCTGAACAGCGTGGGCTCCTGCGGCACGATGCCGATCGCGCGCCGCAGGTCGTCGAGCGCGAGCGCGCGCAGATCGTGCCCGTCGAGTGTGATGCGACCTTCGGTGACATCCCAGAAACGCGGGACGAGCGAGGCGAGCGTCGTCTTGCCCGCCCCGGAGCGGCCCACGAGGGCGACGACTTCGCCGGGCGCGATGGTGAGGGTCACGTCGCGCAGCACCGGCGGTGCATCGGCCGCGTAGCCGAACGACACGTCCTCGAGCGCGACGGCCCCACGCACGGGTGTCGTGAGGCGAATGGGAGACGGCGGGTCGGCCACGGTGGGCCGCGTGTCGAGCAGCTCGAAGACACGCTGCGTGGCGCCCACCGCCTCCTGCACGTTGCCGAACACCGACGCGAGCGCGCCGATGGCCGCGGCCACGGTGAGCGCGTAGAACAGGAACGAGACCAACGCGCCGGCGGTGAGCCGTCCCGCGAGCACCTGCGCGCCGCCCTGCCAGAGCACGGCCACGATGGCCGCAAACGCCACGAAGCCCACTACGCCAAAGAAGCCGGCGCGCAGCTTTGCGCGGTGCACGGCGGCCTGCACGACGCCGTCGAGCAGCCCCTGAAAGCGTGTCGTCTCGACCGTCTCGCGTGTGAAGCTCTGCACCGTGCGAATCGACGCGAACGCTTCGTCGGCCGTGCCCATCGCGTCGGCAATGCGGTCCTGCACCCCGGTGGTCGCGCGACGCAGCGCGCGTCCGAACACCAGGGCGGCCACCACCACGAGCGGCACCACGGCGAGCGTGGTGAGCGTGAGCCCCGGGTTGGTGATGGTGAGCATGATCACGCCGCCCACGAGAAACAGCGTCTGCCGTGAGGCTTCCGACACCCACGTGCCGAGCAGCGATTGCAGCAGCGCGAGATCGGACGACAGCCGACTCGTGAGCTCACCAGTGCGTCGTTCCGTGAAGAACCCCGGGCTCAGGCGAATGAGGTGCGCGAAGGTGTCTTCGCGCAGCTTGGCCACGATGCGCTCGGTGGTGGACGTCAGCAGGTACACCTGCAGGAAGTTCATGAGCCCCTGCACGGCGAAGATGCCGAGCAGGACGATCGCGGTGCGGTCGAGTGCGCTGCGGTTCTTCTCCTCGAACGCCGCGTCGAGCAGCCAGCCGATGACGAGCGGAAACACGAGTCCGGCCGCGGCGGCAATCACCAGGCACACGAACGCCGCGAGCAAGCGCGCGCGGAATGGAGCAACACGCGGGAGCAGACGGGCAAGGGGACGCGCCGAGACGCGCGAACGGCGTATCGCGCCGGAATCGCTGCGCGATGTCGTGGCCGGTCGCGACGCCGCGAGGCTGCTCACGCGCCGAGGGCCCGGTCGACCGCCATCGCGACGAAGAGCAGCGCGAGATAGAGCAGCGAGTATTTGTACACCCACCACGCCGGCCCCGTCCACGGCGTGCCCGCGCGTGCGGCGCGCAGCATCTGCACAATGCCGCCGAGCAGCAGCAGGCCAAGCACGATCGCACTGATGAGATACACGAGTCCGAACGCGCCCACCCACCAGGGCAGAGCGGTGAGCACGAGCAGGATGAGCGTGTACCAGAGCATCTGGTGCATCGTCTCGCGTTCGCCCCAGATGAGCGGCGCCATGGGGACGCCGGCGCGCGAGTAGTCCACCTGCTTGAGCAGCGCGAGCGCCCAGAAGTGCGGGGGCGTCCAGTAGAACACGATGAGGAACAGCGTGATCGCCACGATGTCGAGCGAGCCCGTGACGGCTGCCCACCCCACGAGCGGCGGGAACGCACCGGCCGCCCCACCGATCACGATGTTCTGCGGCGATGAGCGCTTGAGCCAGCGCGTGTAGATGAACACGTAGAAGTAGAACCCGGCGAGCGCGAGCGCGGCGGTGAGCACGTTCACGTAGCGCGCGAGCATCCACGTGGCGGCCAGGGCGCACGCGACACCGAACGCGAGCACCTGCTGCGGCGTCATGCGTCCGCTCGGGATGGGGCGCAGGCGGGTGCGCGCCATGACGTCGTCGATGTCGCGGTCGAGATACATGTTGACCGCGTTGGCGCCGCCGGCCATGAGATAGCCGCCGAGCATGACGAGCGCGACGAGCGCGAGCGACGGCGATCCGGCCGCATACATGGGCGCGGCCGTGGTGACGAGCAGCAGCGAGATGATGCGCGGCTTGGTGAGCGCGATCAGGTCGCGGCTGAGCGACGGTGCAGGGCGATCGAGCGTGGGACGCGTCGCCGTCGCGGGTTCGAGCGGCACGCCGGTCATGCGGGCACCTGCGCCGACGATGTGGTGGGCAGCATCGGCGTGGGCAGGGCCGGGTGCCGCAGCTCCCAGGCCCACGCGAAGAGCAGCACGAGGCCGACGGCGGGGAGCACGGCCCACGCGATTTCGAGCGGGCGTGACGGGCTGCGCAGGCGACCCGCCGCGCGGCCGGTCTCGGCCGGCGAGCCGGCCGGGGGCGGTGGCTCGGGGAGGAGGACCGCCCGGATGATGAAGAACTGGGCGATCACACACACCACGACGGCCAGCCAGAAGAGGCGGTCGAGCATGACGTCAGGCATATATCGGGAAGGGCGCCTCGCGCCGCCTCGGGATTCAACGTTGGTGACCGGTGAACAATTGCCCCCGTGCGCGAGGGCGGCAAGCGCTGTAGCTTCGCCAGCCATGCCCACCCCTGCCACGCCGGACGCCGCCGCGCGCCGTTCGGCCACCGAGCTTCCCCGCCAGCTCGGCCTGTTTTCCGCGATCGCCGTGCTCGTCGGGTCGACGATCGGCTCGGGAATCTTTCGTTCACCGGCCGGCATCGCCGACAAGCTGCCCGGTCCGGCCCCCATGCTCATCGTCTGGTCGGTGGGCGGGCTGTTCGCGCTCTGCGGCGCACTGACGCTGGCCGAGCTCGCCGGCGCGCTCCCGCAGACGGGCGGCATGTACGCCTACATCCGTGAGGGGTGGGGCAGGTTGCCGGCGTTCCTCTTCGGCTGGACGGAACTGCTGCTCGTGCGCGCGGCGGCGCTCGGTGCGATCTCGATCACCTTCGCCGAGTACGCGTTGCGCGGACTGGGCTTCGATCCGTCGCTCGAGCCGCATGCGACGTACGCGCGGTTTCTGGCGGCGGGCACGATCGGCTTCATGGCGACCGTGAACGTCGTGGGGCTCCGCTACGGATCACTCGTGCAGAACCTGACGACCATCGCGAAGTACGGCGGGTTGCTGATCATCATTGCGCTCGCGTTCGCACTTGGCTTGCCGAAGACTGGTGGACACTTCACGCCCGCGGTGCCACCGGGGAGCTTCTCGGTGAGCGCCTTCGGTCTGGCGCTCGTCTCGGTGCTGTGGGCGTTTGATGGCTGGGCAGACCTCTCGAAGGTGGGCGGTGAAGTGAAGGACCCGCGACGCAATCTGCCGCGCGGCATCGTGCTGGGCACGTTGGCGGTGATCGCGATCTATCTGCTCGCCAACCTTGCGTACCTGAGCGTGCTCCCCATCGAGGAGATCCGCACGGCGCGGCTCGTCGCCGCCGATGTGGCGGAGCGGCTCGTGGGACCGGTGGGCGTGACGCTCGTGTCGCTCACGGTGTTGGTCAGCACGTTCGGCAGCATCAACGGCTCGATGCTCACGGGGCCGCGCATCTTCTTTGCGCTCGCCGACGACCGGTTGTTCTTCCCGCAGGTCGCGAAGGTGCATCCGAAGTACCAGACGCCGTACGTGGCGATCGGCCTGGCCGCCGCGCTTGGCATCGGCTTCGTACTGCTGCGGTCGTTCGAGCAGCTCGCCGACATCTTCGTGACGGCGTCGCTCGTGTTCTACATCCTCGGCGTGTCCGCGATTTTTCCGCTGCGTCGTCGTGCCGACTGGAATCCGTCGGTGCGCGTGCCGCTCTACCCGGTGGTGCCGGTGCTGTTCATCGGCGCGACCCTGTTTCTGATCGTGAACGCGCTGCTCGATCCGGGGGCTCGCTGGGGGACCGTGGCGGTGCTTGGTGTGATTGCGCTGGGGATTCCGGTGTACCACGCGACGGTGGGGCGGCGATCGGCGGCGTGAACCGAGTCAGTATGCGCTCGGCGTGCTTCGCTGAAGCCTGAAGGGGCCGGCTTCCGCGTGGAAGCCGGCCCCTTCTGTTGCACCGCAGTAGCGCCGGAGTGCGCGCCGACGGTTCATCGAACCGTCGGCACGTCCTCGATCAGAAGAACGAGTACCGGACGCCGGCCTGCATGCGCCACACGTCCTGCAGCTGCGCGGCCGTCTGGTACGTGCTGGCGAAGTCGCCTTCACCCACGAGCACGTTGCCGATGTTGCGCATGCGGAAGCGCGCGCGGCCCTGCGCATCGGTACCGGCCGAAGCGATCGGCGCGGCCGGCTGGCCGGGGTTGGCGAACGTGAACTGACGCGAGACGCCCCAGTTCTTGTTGAGCAGGTTGCCGACGTTCAGGATGTCGAGGCGGAACTGCACGGTGTTCGCCTTGCCCGCGCGACGCAGCGTGAAGTCCTGCGTGATCGCGAGGTCGGAGCGCCACAGCGTGGGGAAGAAGGCCGCACCGCGCTCCGCGTACTTGCCGCGGTTCGCGCTGAGGTAGTCGTCCTGCGAGATGAACGCTTCCCAGGCCGCGACCTGCTCCTGCACCGTGAAGGTGCGGCCGGCAGCGGTGAACTGCTCGAACACCATCTCCGACGCGTCGCGGGGGATGTAGAGCAGGTCATTGTTGGGCGAACCGTCGCCGTTGCGATCGCTCGTGTGCACCCACGAGTAGTTGCCCTGCGTCTGCCCCTGCATGAAGAGCGAGAGCGCGGTGGCGCCGAAGCCGAAGAAGTCCTTCTTGTACGTCGCGGCCGTGAAGAAGCGGTGGCCGAGCGCCGTGCCCGAGATGCCGAGACCCGGGTTGTTCGGGTCGCCCGTGTGCTGGTTGCCGTTCCACGAGCCGAAGGCGATCGAGCCAGCGTCCACCGTGTTGCGCGCGATGCCGTAGCTGTAGGCCGTCTTCACCGAGAGACCAGCATCAAACGTCTTGTCGAGCGAGAAGGCGACGTTGTAGCCGCGGCCCACGTTCTGGTTCTTGAGCACGACCGCGCTCGAGATGTTGCAGTGGATGCGCGGCTGGCTGCCCGTGGCCGGGCACTCGTCGCCGTAGAACTGACGGTTGTCCGCACCCGTGAAGTTGCCGCGCGGTGCCGACAAGTTGGCGTTGATGTAGTAGACGCCGTTGACTTCCTGATTGTAGATGAACTCGGCCGTACCCGTCAGGCCCCACGGGAGGCGACGGTCCACGGCGATGTTCGAGCGCCACACCTGCGGGAAGCGGAAGTTCTGATCGGTGAGCGCGAGCTCGTACGACGCGGCCGGCTGGCCGGTGATCTGGTCGGGCGTCGGCTTGTAGAAGTCCGGATTCGGGTTGAACGGGCGATTGCGCACCGGGCTCGTGCCGCTGCTGATGAGCTCCTGGAAGCCCGTGAGCACGCCGTTGTTGCCGATCTGGTTCGAGATCCACACGAAGGCCGGACGGCCCGTGAAGATACCCGTACCGCCTCGCACCTTTGTGCGGGCGTCACCCGTGACATCCCAGTTGAAGCCGAAGCGCGGCGACCAGAGCAGGCTCGTCTTCGGGAGCTGCTCCGTGCGGTACTGGACGGCTTCGCCGTTCTCATCACGGAACGTGCGGCCGTTGGCCTCTGCGTTCACGAAGCCCGTTTCGGCGAACTGCGGCACGTCGACGCGCACACCGAACGTGAGCTGCAGGCGGTCATTGAAGCGATACTCGTCCTGCGCGTAGAGACCGAAGTAGTTGACCTCGAGCGGCTGGATCGGCTTGGTCACGCCCGGGATGTTCGACCACCGCACCTGGAAGCGGTTGAGCGTGACCGGCGACGTGGTGCGGTTCGGGTTGGCCAGGAAGTCGTTCGCGTCGGCGTAGAAGTCGGCGAGCGAGTTGTAGACGTACACGCTCTGCGAGCCGGGGAAGAACACGTTCTCCGACTTGAAGCGCTCGAAGCTGGCACCGAGCGTGATGTCATGCTTCCCGAGGTACATCGAGAAGTTGTTCTGGAACTGCAGCGTGTTGTAGCGCAGCTCGTTGTTCGGCGTGAACGGCTCGGTACCGATCGAGGTGTAGACCGTGTTCGCGTCGAGGATGTCGATGAACGGGAAGCGCTGACCGAACTCCTTGCGCGACTCGTCGTTGGTGGTGTAGCCGACGATCAGCTGGTTCGACATGTTGCTGCCGAACTGGGTGTTGTACTCACCCACGAGCGACCGGATGTTCTCGAGGATCGCGTAGTTGCTGTTCGCGAAGTTCAGGCCGTTCACACTGGTGCGGCGATTGCCGAAGCCGAGCGACGTCGAGTTCGAGAGCAGGATGTCGCTGCTCGAGTTGAGCTGCGTGTAGCGGAGGCTGAACTTGTTGCGGTCGTTCAGGTTGTAGTCGAGGCGCGCGTTGTAGCGCTGCGACGGCGTCCCGAAGTTGTACCCCTGGAACGGTCCGGTCTCGTACCCGAAGTTCTGCTGCAGGAACGTGCTCAGCTGCTCGAGGTCCGTGCGGCGCACGCGGGTAATGTTGCCGCCGGGCGTCTCACCGCCCTCGTTGGCACGGAAGATCGTGCCCGGCTCGGTCACTTCGTCGTTTTCGACGGAGGCGAAGAAGAAGAGCTTGTCCTTGATGACCGGGCCGCCGAGCGTTCCGCCGATGAGGCCGTAGCGGAAGGTGCCGGGGTTGACCGTGCGCGACGCGGCGTTCTCACCGACGAAGCTTTCGTTGCGCGCCATGTAGTAGAGCGAGCCCTGCCAGTTGTTCGTGCCGCTCTTCGTGACCGTGTTCACGCCGGCGCCCACGAAGTTGCCCTGGCGGACGTCGAACGGCGCGATGTTCACCTGGATCTGCTCGATGGCGTCGAGCGAGATGGGCGACACGTTCGTGCGCTCACCGGGCTGGCCGCCGAGACCGAAGCCGTTGTTGAACACGGCGCCGTCCACGGTGATGTTGTTGAGGCGATTGTCGGCGCCAGCGAAGGAGTTGCCGTTCGCCTGCGGCGTGAGGCGCGTGAAGTCCTGGATGCGGCGCGAGATGGTGGGCAGCTGCTCCAGCTGCTCACGCTTGACCGTCGTACCCGCGCCCGTGCGGGCCGTCGAGAACTCGCCGGACTCGGCGGTGACCTGCACGCCCGTCAGCGTCACGACCGCGTTGGTCAGCTTGAACGGGACGTCGGCGGTGATGCCGAGGACGAGCTGGATGCCTTCCTGCGTCTGCGCTTCGAAGCCGATGCGGCGGGCGGTGACGCGGTACGGGCCACCGACGCGCATGCCGGAAATCGTGTAGCGACCGTCGGCGCGCGTGAGCGCGGCGTAGCGCGAGCCGGAGGGAATGTGCAGCGCCTCGACCTGCGCGCCTTCGAGCGGAGCGCCGTCGGCGCCTACGACCTGACCGCGCATGGCGGACGTCGTTACCTGAGCCTGCACGGACGTCGCGGTGAAGAGTGCCAGGACGGCACAGCCCATCGCGAGCGTCAACTGACGAACTCGTTGGAGCATGGAGAGCCTCGAGAGGGAGAGGAGGTCAGGGGACCGCCGGGCACTGTCGACCCGTGTCGCACGCGACATCGGGTGTCATCGACGGCACCCAAGGCCGGTCTCTGAAGCAACGGCTGGCTGGCCGCAACGGATCCGGAACGCACCAGGAATCCCGAGTCTCTCGGTCACGATTCCATCACGATCGCGTGTTGCCTGCGCATTGCCGCGGGGAACGAAGCCATTGTCCGGCAGCGAATGCAAGAGCGGGCACGGAGCGCGCCGGGGCTGTGACGGATCGGTGACGGAACGGCGCAGGCTGGGCACGATGCGAGAGGCGGTCCGCGATCATGCGGGCTCCCCGCCGTCCGCTCCGGTCGATCGCGTCCGCCGGTCGTGATTAGCTTTCATGGCTGTGGTGCCTCGCGATCGCCTGCGCAGGTGTTCGCATCGGAGTCCCCGGTTCGACGGTCCCATGTGGTGCGTCGGCCCCTCGTCCTTGCCTCAGTCTGGTCTCATGAACGAGTTCTCGTTGCGCCCGCGGGCGCAGACCGGTGGGCGGCGCTGGTTGGCGCTGCTCGCTGGCCTCGGCGCCCTTTCCGCCTGCGACGAAGCCGTCGCACCGGCCGGCCAACCCGCCGACGTCCCCATTCGCGTCTACCTCGACCGGGACAACTCCGGCACCTTCACCCCGGCCGATTCCGGCCTCGCCGGCGTTGCCCTCGCCCTGGTCGCCACGACGGATCCGAGCGTGACCCTCGCGGCCACCTCGAACGCGCAGGGGCTCGCGACCTTTTCCGCCGTGGCGCCCGGCGCGTACACGGTGACCGTCCC
>JALOPN010000072.1 GCA_025453875.1 Gemmatimonadaceae bacterium
CTCGGCGCGCCGATCTATCTCGCGTCGAACGCGGCCGGCGGCATCAACCGGAGCTTCGCGCCCGGTGACCTCATGCTCATCGCCGACCACGTCAATCTCATGTTCCGCAATCCGCTGCATGGCCCGGTGCAGGGCAATGACGCGCGATTCCCCGACATGAGCACGCCGTACGATCGCGAGCTGCGCGAGCGCCTGCACGCCGTGGCGCACGCCCAGGGCATCGCGCTCAAGGACGGGGTCTACATGGGGCTGCTCGGCCCGACCTACGAAACGCCGGCCGAAGTCCGCATGCTCGAGAAGCTCGGCGGTGATGCGGTGGGCATGTCCACGGTGCCGGAAGTGATCGTGGCGCGTGCGCTCGGCATGCGTGCCGTGGCGATTTCGCTGATCACGAATCCCGCCGCCGGATTGAGCGTGGCGCCGCTCGACCACGCCGAAGTGCTGGCGGTGGGGCGCGAGGCGGCGGATCGCTTTCGGCGCCTCGTGCGCGGGTTCGTCGCGACCTTGCGCTGACCAGCGAACGCGCGGCGTCGGCGTTCGTGCCGACGCCGCGCGTGACAGCTCACGCCCAGTGGTTGAGCGGACCGTGGCCGCTGCCGAGGGACGGCGCGGTGAGAATCGCGCGATGCACGAAGTCGAGCGAACTGCGCACGCTTTGCCGCAGCGAGTTGCCGCGAGCGAGATGCGCCGTGATGGCCGCGCTCAGCGTGCAGCCCGTGCCGTGCAGACTCGTCGTTTCGATGCGCGGATGCCGAAAGTGCTCCAGTGTGCCGTCGGCATAGAACACATCGACCATCTCGAGTCCCGGCAGGTGGCCGCCCTTCACCAGCGCCGCGCCGGCGCCGTGCTCGTGCACCAACGCGCGCGCCGCGCGCTCCATCGATTCGACGTCGCGCACGGGCTCCCCGAGCAGCACCTGCGCTTCGTCGAGGTTGGGCGTGACGAGCGTGGCCAGCGGGAGCAGGTGCTCGCGAATCGCGGCGACGGTGCCGTCGTTGACCAGCAGATCACCGGAGGTGGCGACCATGACCGGATCGATCACGTACGGCGTGAGTTCGTGCGTTCGCAAACGCTCGGCGATCGCGTGGACCAACTCGACGGTGCCGAGCATGCCGCTCTTGAGCGCCGCAGGACGCAAGTCGCCCGCGATGGCGTCGAGCTGCGCGCGCACCAGTGCGAGCGACACCGGCTCCCAGTCGGCCACGCCCAGTGTGTTCTGCGCCGTGATCGCGGTGATCACCGACGCGCCGAAGACGTGAAAGCGCTGAAAGGTCTTGAGGTCGGCCTGAATACCCGCGCCGCCCCCGGAATCGGAGCCGGCGATGGTGAGCGCGATCGGAACAGGCCCGTGCAGGCCCGGGGTCACGAGCGGCCTGCGGGCGACGGCGGCAGAGCCCGCAGGCGCGCCTTGAAGCGCTGGAACGCCGGCGTGTCGCGCGTGAGCGACTGCAGCACGACCGGATCGATCCGGGCGATGACGGCTTCGGTGTCGGCCACACGATCTTCGGCGAGCGGGTGCGTGCCGAACATGCCTTCGAGTGCGTCGGGACGGCGCTGACGCTCCGCGAGCAGCGTGCGGAACATCGCGGGGATGCCACGCGGATCGATACCGGCGCGCACGACAAAATCGATCGCGACGCGATCCGCCTCGCGCTCGTCGTCGCGCGAGAACTTCGCGAACAATCCACCAGCGCCGAGTTGCACGGCGGCCGAACCGAGTCCGCTGTTGCACACCTGCGGCGCCAGAATGCAGCCGATGGTGAGGCCCACGTTGGTCTGCTGTGCCTTGGCCATCTGCTCCATGCTGTGCCGCTCGGTGACGTGGCCGATTTCGTGGCCGATCACGCCCGCGAGTTCGGACAGGGTTTCGGAGCGCTCGATGAGACCGCGGTTGATGTAGATGTAGCCCCCCGGCACGGCGAAGGCGTTGATCTCCATCTGATCGACGACATGGAAGTGCCAGTCGAGATTGCGCTGGTCCGCCACGCGCGCGATGGAGTCACCGAGCACCGTGATGTAGCGGACGACCTCGGGGTCGGTCACGAGCGGCAGCTGCTTGTTGATCTCGGCGGAGTACTGCGCGCCCATGCTGACTTCCTGTTGCGTGCTGGCGATGCAGGCGGCCACGCCGACGCTGACCGCGAGCAGCGCCGCCGCGCGGACGGCGCGACGGCCGACGCGGAAGCCAGCGACCCGGCGGGACGCGCCGGCGGTTGCCCGGTTGTGTGACGTGCTCTCTTCGCGCATATCCCTTGTCCTGCGCCACGGTCGGCGCGGCCTGTTTGATTCGATCCTTGAACACCCCGAGCCGGGGTGGATGGCATCCGGTGAAGCTGCTGACTCTTGCTCGCGACCTCAAGCGTCGCAAAGCGCGTGAACGTCACGCCCTGTTCGTGGCGGAAGGCGTACGCGCCGTGGAGGCCTTGCTCGACAGCGGCCACCCCGTGCGCGGCGCCCTCGTGACCACGCCCCGCGCCGGCGAGGAGGCCGACCCCACCGCCTCCCGACGTGCGGCCCTGCTCGACCGACTGGCTGCCGCCGGCGTCCCGGTGCACGAGGTGACGGACACCGAGTTCGCCAGCGCGGCCGACACCGAGTCGCCCCAGGGGGTGCTCGCCATCGGCAGCATACCCCACTGGACACCGGAAGATCGGCCGCCGGTCACCACGGTGCTCGTGCTGGACGCGGTGCAGGACCCCGGGAACGTCGGGACGATCGTGCGTACGGCCGCGGCCCTTGGCGTCGACGTGACGATCGCCCTGCCCGGGACGGTTGACGTATGGAACGCCAAAGTCGTCAGAAGCGCGATGGGGGCGCTCTTCACGCACCCGGTCATGCCGTTGTCGTGGGAGGACGCGACGCGGTGGCTGACCGATCGGGAAGTCGCGCTCTGGGTGGCCGACACCGCTGGCACCTCGCTGGCGGAGGCGGCGACCGCTCGTCCGCCGCGCCTCGCGCTGGTGGTCGCCAATGAGGGCGCCGGGGTCTCGCCACACGTGGCGGCCGCCGCGCACCGTCAGGTCGCGATCCCCATGCGAGCGGGCGTCGAGTCGCTCAATGTGGCCGTGGCGACGGGGATTCTCCTGTACACCCTCACGTCGCGGCCGTCCTGATTCCGCTTGCCGATGAGCCCCGCGATGCCGCTCGACCAGTTCTGGCCGTTCCTCCTGTTCACGTTCGTGATTGGCGCGAGCGTCGGCTCGTTCCTCAACGTCTGCGTTGCGCGCTGGCCCGCCGAACTGAGTGTGGTCTCGCCGCCTTCGCGATGCCCCACGTGTCAGCACCAGATCCGCTGGTACGAGAACGTGCCGATCTTCGGATGGCTGCGGTTGGGCGGCAAGTGTGCCGGGTGCCGCGGCGCGATCTCGCCGCAGTACCCCATGATCGAACTGCTCGTTGCGCTGGGGTGGCTCGCCACGGTGTGGACGCTGGGGCCCACCTTCGAAGCCCTGCGTATCGCCGTCGTGGGGACCATTCTCCTAGGCATCGCGCTCACCGATCTGCAGCACTATCTGATCCCCGATGGCTTCACGCTCTTCGGGCTCTTCTTTGTCATTGCGACGTCGGTGGTCGGCGTGCTCTGGTTCCCGGACGAGACGACGCACTTTGTCGGGCCCATCGACGCGATCGTCGGGGCCTGTGTGGGTGCCGGTGCGATTCGCATCGTCGGGTGGCTCGGTGAAGTCGCGCTCAAGAAGGAGGCGATGGGCTTCGGCGACGAGACGCTGATGGCCTTCGTGGGTGCGGCCATCGGCACGAATCGCGCGCTGCTGACGGTGGTGGGCGGCGCGTTCATCGGCGCCATCGCCTTCCTGTGCATCGTGGGGCCCATCGTCGCGGTACGCGCACGCCGCCGAGGTGAGGAGTTCGCCTTCCCCGACGTGCCATTCGGTGTGTTCCTTGCGCCCGCCGCCTTGCTTGCCTTGCTTTGGGGAGATCCCCTCATCGCCTGGTACCTCGAGCACGCCATCGGCCAGTGACCCTGTTTCCTCGTCTTGTTGCTGCGTTGCACATCGCGCGGGCGCGCCGCGCACTCCTCGTGCCCATGCTGGGCACGTTCGTGCTGGCGTCCGCGTGTGACTCCGCACCGGCCGTGGGCGATGGACCGTACGCCAAGCTGCTCGGGCGAGCCATTCCGAAAGTCGAGGAAGCCACCGGGCTGACGTTCAAGACCACGCCGGTCATCGCGACGCGCAGCCGCGACGAGGTGCGCGAGTTCCTGCTCAAGCAACTCACGAGCGAGCGCGCGGCGACGCAGTTGGCGGCCCAGGAACGTGTCTACAAGCTGCTCGGCCTCGTGCCGAAGGACGCCGACCTCAATCCGCTGCTGCGACGGCTGCTCGAAGAGCAGATCGTGGGCTACTACGATCCCGCCACGAAGACGCTGTACGTTGTGGAGGATGTGAAGCCCGAGATCCTGGAGCTCACCGTCACGCACGAACTCGTGCACGCGCTGCAGGATCAGTACGTCAACATCGACTCCATTCAGGCGCAGGTCGGCGACGCCGATCGGCAGCTCGCGGCGCAGGCGATTCTCGAGGGGCAGGCGGTGTACGCGCAGCTGCGCGCCTCGATGGGTGAGACGAGTCTGCGCATGGGGGGCTGGCAGCGCGCGCGCGTCGCCATGCGCGACGCGCAGGAGGGGATGCCGGTGTTCTCGAACGCGCCCATGGTGGTGCGCGAATCGCTGCTCTTCCCGTACGTGGGCGGCGCGGACTTCGTGTTCCGTTTCACGCAGCGCCGCCCCGGAGTGGATGTGCTGCAGGACATGCCGGTGTCGTCGCGGCAGTTGTTGAGCGATGCCGCGTACTTCGGGCGCGGCGACTCGGTGGTCGCCCCCGACGCGCGCGACTATCCCGCGCCGGTGACGCTGCCCGCGCCCTCAAAGGGACGCGTCGTGGCGAGCAACACGTTCGGGGAGTTCGAGACACGCCTTATCGTGTTCGAGTACATCCCGAACGAACTCGCGGCCGGTCGTGCCGCGCAGGGCGTGGATGGTGACCGCTGGGCGCTCGTCGAGCTGCCGCAGGGCGATGCCCTCGTGTGGGCGAGTGTGTGGGACAACGCCGTCGAGGCGGCGGAGTTCGTGGACCAGTTCACCGAGTGGTTGCGCAAGCGGCATCCGCGCATTGGCTCGCGTGACGCGATCGACGCACCCACGCGCACGTGGTACGCGCCCGCCGACAGCGCCAAGGGACGCGCCGCTCGCAGCGTGATCGTGCACGTGGAAACTCGCGGTACCCGCCCGCTCGTAGTGATCACCGATGCTCCCTACGGACAGGCTGCCGGACTCATCGATCCCGCCCGGATCGTCATCGACGACTGACGACGTGTCAGTCGAGACGCCCGCGCCGTCGGACGCCGCGACATCGCCGGCGCCGCCGCGCGCCCTGCCGCCCGCGCTGCAGCTGACGGCTGACGACGAGACGAAGCGCCAGCGCCTCGTGGCGATGAAACGCGTGGCCACGGGGTTGCTCGTCGTGTCCGCCGCGCTCTTCGTCGTGTCGCGAGCGTTCGAAACGAGGTACCCGTGGCTCGCGTGGGTGCGAGCGTTCGCTGAAGCCGCGATGGTCGGCGGCATTGCCGATTGGTTTGCCGTGACGGCACTCTTTCGGCATCCGCTCGGCCTGCCGATTCCGCATACTGCCATCGTCCCCGCGCGCAAGGATCGCATTGGCAAGGCGCTCGGCAACTTCGTGCAGCGCAACTTCCTGCAGCGCGAGGTGCTGGCCGAAAAACTGGCGGCCATGCGCCTGGGCGAGCGGGCGGCGCGTTGGCTCGCCGAACCGCAGAATGCGCGGCGCATGGCGCGCCACGTGGCGGGAGGTGTGGCTGGGGCGGTGAACGTGCTGCGCGACGATGACGTGCAGCAGGTGGTGGACCGGGCCGTCGTCTCACGCCTGCGCACGATGCAGGTCGCGCCGCTGCTCGCGCGCGGCTTCGGCTTGCTCACCGAAGGCGGGCGGCACCAGACGCTGCTCGACGATGCACTGCGACTCGCGGCGCGCTTCGTGGCCGAGAATGAGGAACTCATTCGCGATCGCATCAAGCAGGAGAGCCCGTGGTGGGTGCCGGGGTTGGTGGAGAATCGGCTGCACGAGCGCATCGTGAGCGGTGTCGAGAAGACGCTCGCGGCCGTGGCGGCCGATCCGCACCACCCACTGCGTGCACGCTACGATGACGCCGTGCAGCGCTTCGTCGAGTCGCTGCGCTCATCCCCCGACGTCATCGCGCGGGCCGAGACCATCAAGCTCGAGCTGCTGGAGCACCCCTCGGTAGGCGACTTCTCCCGTGAGGTCTGGACCGACCTGAAGGGACGCATCACGCGCTATGCGGAGCGGCTCGGTCGCGACGAGGACGGCGAACCCGAGGCCATCGAGCGGTGGCTCAATGGCCTCGGTCAGACGATGCTCGCCGATGCTGCGCTCACCGCCAAGGTCGATCTGTGGGTGACGGAGATCGTGAGCTACGCGGTAGAGCAGGCGCGCGACGAGGTGTCGCTGCTCATCGCGAACACGGTGGCGCAGTGGGATGCCGATGCGACGTCACGCAAGATCGAACTCCAGATCGGTCGCGATCTGCAGTTCATTCGCGTGAACGGCACGTTGGTGGGCGGACTCGTGGGTGTGCTGCTGCACGCGATCACGCTGGCGTTGCGCGGCACGCCCTGACCGATCGGTCGTCGGGGCGTGCCGCGTGCGCGATGTCAGCGACGCACGACGAGCGGATCGGCGTCGCGCACATTCACGTCGACGGCGGTCACCACCGGCTCGTCGCGTCGATCGGCGTGGCGGCCGGCAGCGTCCTCGAGCAGTGCGAGTCGGAACACTTCATCCATGCTGCCGGCGAACGTGAAGGCCATGCCGGCGCGCACTTCCTTCGGGACATCGCGCAGATCCTTCTCGTTGGCCTTGGGAAGGATCACCTCGCGCAGCCCGGCGCGATACGCCGCGAGCACCTTCTCCTTCACGCCGCCGATCTCGAGTACCTTGCCGCGCAGGGTGACTTCGCCGGTGAGTGCCACATCACGCCGCACGGGGCGCCGCGAGAGCGCGCTCGCGAGCGCGAGCGTGACCGCGATGCCGGCCGACGGGCCATCCTTGGGAATCGCCCCGGCCGGGAAGTGCAGGTGCAGGTCCGCTTCGCGGAACTCCACCTCCTCGATGCCGAGCACATGCGCACGTGAGCGCACAAAGCTGTGCGCGGCGTCCACCGACTCACGCATCACACCACCGAGCTGACCCGTGACCGTGAGCTTGCCGGTTCCGGGCATGCGCAACGCTTCGATGGTCATGAGCTCACCGCCCGTGCTGGTCCACGCGAGCCCGGTCACGGCGCCGATCTCCGGCTCCTTCTCGGCCTCCTCGGTGGCGAAGCGGGGCACACCGAGGATCTCCTCCACGCGCGACACGTCGATCGTCCACGTGCCAAGATCACCGTCGGCCTTCGCGCGCGCGCGCTTGCGCAGAATCGCGGCGAGCGATCGCTCGAACGCACGCAGTCCGGCCTCGCGCGAGTAGCGGGCCGTGATGTGTCCGAGCACGGGTTCGGAGAGCACGACGTCATCGGCCACGAGTCCGTGGTCGTCGAGCAGACGCGGCAGCAGATAGCGCTCCGCGATCTCGACCTTCTCTTCGATGGTATAGCCCGCGATGCGAATGACTTCGAGACGATCGCGCAAGGCGTCGGGAATGTCGAACAGATTGTTGGCGGTGCAGATGAAGAGCACCGACGACAGATCGAACGGCAGATTGAGATAGTGATCGACGAAGCTGTCGTTCTGCGACGGATCGAGCACTTCGAGCATCGCGGCGGTGGGATCACCGCTCGCGCCGCCGTTCCCCATCTTGTCGATCTCGTCGATCATGATGACGGGATCCCGCACCTGCACGCGGCGCAGCGCCTGCAGCAGCATGCCTGGCATGGCCCCCACATAGGTGCGCCGATGGCCACGAATCTCGGCTTCGTCACGCACACCGCCCACTGAAATGCGATAGAACTCGCGGCCGATGCTGCGCGCGATCGCTTCGCCCAGGGATGTCTTGCCGGTGCCTGGCGGGCCAACGAAGCAGAGAATGGGACCGTTCGGATCGCCGCCGCGCAGCTTGCGCACGGCGAGGTACTCGATGATGCGCTCCTTCGCTTCATCGAGGCCGTAATGGCGATCGTCGAGCGCGGCCTCGACCTGCTCCAGCATGATTTCGCTGTCGTTCGCCGAGCGCGTGTGCCAGGGGAGCGCGAGCAGGGTGTCGAGATAGGTGCGCAGCACCTGATACTCGCTGCTGGCGGGGGAGAGCATGCGCAGCCGCTCGGTTTCGCGACGTCCTTTTCGTTCGGATCGGCTTCGCCGAGTTCCGATTGAATGGCGCGCAGCTGCTGGCGCAGATAGAACTCGCGCTGGTGCTGCTCGATCTTCACTTCGGTCTGCTTCTTCACATCCTCCATGACGCGCGCGCGCGCCACCTCGCGCTCGAGGCGCGAGAGGATGAAGCGAATGCGCTGGCCGATATCGAGGCGCTGGAGGACCTCGTCCTTGTCGGCGATGCGGAGATTGAGATTGGTCGCGGCAAGATCGGCGAAGCGTCCCGGATCGGAGACGTTCATCTTGAGGATCTGCGGCACTTCGCCCGGGATGCGCTCGATCATGCCCGAGAGGGTCTCGGCCGCGGTCACCGTGCGCGCGATGAGTTCATCGAGTTCCGACGGATCGGGCGGTGTCTCGCGGGCGCCCTCCACGCGCGCGATGGCGTACGGCTGCACCTGATCGATGTTCTCGATGGTGATGCGGCGCAGCCCCTGGAGCGTGATCTGGACTGTGTCGCCGGGGAGGTTGATGCGCTCGTGCACACGCGCGGCGACGCCCACCTTGCCCACGAACCCGTGCGGATCGATCGGATCTTCGAGATCGCTGCCGGCGACCACCAGTGCCACGATCAGCCCCGATTCCTCGTGCTGTCGGAGCAGGGCGAGGTTCTCCGGTGCGCCCATCTGCACGGCGATGGTGCCGAGGGGAAAGACGATCGTCGAGCGGAGCGCCATGAGCGGCAGCGTGGGCGGCAGCTCGGAACGCAGGATCTCGTCCTTCTTCTGCCCGCGCGGCATGGGCAGGGACGGGAATCGCGAAGATGCGGGCACGTCGAGGCTTGCGAGGAGGGGAGCGGGGGCGACGCGTACGCGATCGGCGTCACGACGCGTGGCGCCACCGCGACAGTGGCCGTCACCAACAGTGTCGGCCGTTCGTCACAAAAGCTGAGGAACGCAGGAATGTAGGACTCGGGGCGAAACGCGCAAATCGTGGTTCCGCACCAACTTGGACCCGGTTGGGCCCACGGGGTCACAATCCCGGCCCTGTGGCACGTGCGACACACTCTGGCTGGGAGCGCGGCCCGTCACCGTACGCGCCGTGTTCGTCGGCCTGACCTTGCCGTGGCGGGCCACCCCGCGGGGCACCGGGCAGCACTGGTCCGAGCGCGCCCAAGTCGTTACGCTTCAAGGCTATGTTCGACGAGCTCTCAGACAAACTCGGGAACGTCTTTGCCCGCTTGCGCGGCAAGGGCGTGCTCACCGAAGCCGACATCAAGGAAGGACTGCGCGAGGTTCGGCGCGTCCTCCTCGAAGCCGACGTCAACTTCTCGCTTACGCGCCAGTTCCTCGAGCGCGTGGAGAAGAAGGCCGTCGGCGTCCTGCAGCTCAAGCAGGTGCGGCCCGAGCAGCAGCTCGTCAAGATCGTGCACGACGAACTCACCGCCATGCTCGGCGAGCGGCGGGAAGGGCTGCGCATCAGCACGGTGCCGCCCACGATCGTGATGATGGTGGGCCTTCAGGGCTCCGGCAAGACGACCACGGCGGCCAAGCTCGCGCGTCGTCTGAAGGCCGAAGGCAAGCCGACGCGCCTCGTCGCGGCCGACGTCTACCGGCCCGCCGCCATCGATCAGCTCGAAACGCTCGGCCGCCAGCTCGATGTCCCTGTCTACGCCGATCGCACCACGACCGACGTGGTGCGCATCGCAAAGGCGGGCCTCGAGGCCGGCACGCGCAATCGCGATCGTGTCGTGATCGTCGACACCGCGGGCCGTCTGCAGATCGACGCCGATCTCATGGACGAGCTCAAGCGCCTCAAGGCGGCGATCAAGCCCGACGAAATCATGCTCGTCGTGGACGGCATGACGGGTCAGGAGGCGGTGCGCATTGCGCAGGGCTTCGATGAAGCGCTGAGCATCACCGGTGTCACGCTCACCAAGCTCGATGGTGATGCGCGCGGTGGTGCGGCGCTCTCGATCTACGGCGTCACGCAGAAGCCGATCAAGTACATCGGCGTTGGCGAGAAGGTCGATGCGCTCGAGGAGTTCCACCCGGAGCGCATGGCCGGTCGCATCCTGCAGATGGGCGACGTGCTGTCGCTCGTGGAGAAGGCGCAGGAAGCGTTCGACGCCGATGCGGCGAAGAAGCTCGAGAAGAAGGTGCGCAAGGAGGGCATGGACCTCGAGGACTTCCTCTCGGCCATGCGCCAGATGCAGAAGCTCGGACCCATGGAGCACCTGCTCAAGCTGCTGCCGGGCGTGAACCCGAAGGCGCTCAAAGATGCCAAGATGGATCCGAAGCGTCTCAAGCACGTCGAAGCGATCGTGCTCTCCATGACGCCCGAGGAGCGCAGGAAGCCGGAGTTGCTCAACGGCTCGCGCCGAGCGCGCATCGCGAAGGGTTCGGGGCGCCCGGTGTCGGAAGTGAACCGGTTGCTGGAGCAGTTCCGCGGGATGCAGAAGATGATGAAGAAGATGGGAGGGATGGCAGGGAAGGGTGGCAGGATGCCCTTCGGCATGCCGGGGATGTTCGGGCCGCGGTAGCCCGACGCCGTCGCGGAAACGCGACGCCTCAACAACGCCGAGTGCGCACCGGAAACGCCGGTGTCGCGAGGAGCTCGGTGCCGCACCATGCACACTACCTGAGGATCAGGACATGGCCGTGAAGATTCGCCTCCGCCGCGAAGGGCGGAAGAAGACCCCGATGTATCGTATCGTCGTTGCCGATTCGCGCGCGCCGCGCGACGGCCGTTTCATCGAGATCCTCGGGCAGTATCAGCCGCGCTTCGCCGAGGGCGCGCTGCGCCTCGAGACCGAGCGTGTGCACTACTGGCTGAGCGTTGGCGCGCAGCCCACCGACACGGTGCGCTCGCTCCTCCGCAAGGCCGGCATCCTCAAGGCGCGCCACGAAGCGCGTCTGGCGGCCAAGCTCGGTGCCGCGGCGGTGCCGCTCGCCGACAAGGCGGCGGAGTAACTCCGCTGGGCGAGCAGCTGCTCGTTGGCCGAGTGCGTCGCGCGCATGGTGTGCGCGGCGCACTGCTGGTCGAATCGAAGTCTGACGCGCCGGGGGCGGTGTTCGCTCCCGGCCGCGTCGTTTTCATCGGTTCCGCTGACGGTCGTCGCGTCGATCCCACGCCGCGTACCATCACAGCGGCGCGCGAGGTCAATCTCGGGTGGATCGTGTCGCTCGCGGGCCTCGACGACCGCACGGTGGCCGAATCGTGGAAGGCACGCACGGTGTTCGCCGATGCAGACACCTTGCCGCCTCCCGATGAAGATGACGTGTACCTGCATGACCTTATCGGGCTGCACGTGCACGCACACGACGGGACGCCTGTTGGTACCGTCTGTGATGTCTACGAGGCGCCGCAGGGTGTGCTCATCGAAGTGGAGACGCCGCACGGACGTCGTCTGGTCCCGTGGCGCGATGAATTGATCGCCGATGCCGACTGGGAGGCACGCGCCGTTCGGCTCGTGGACCTCCCCGGTCTGATTGACTGAGCGGCGTGTGCTCACGATCAACATCGTCACGATCTTTCCGGCGTTCTTCGAAACCACGCTGGCGCTGAGCATTCCCGCACGTGCCGCGGCGGCGGGCGGTGTGCGCTATCGTGTGCTGGATCTGCGCACGTTCACACACGATCGACACCGCTCCGTGGACGACTACCCATTTGGCGGCGGGCCCGGCATGGTGATGGTGCCGGGGCCCTTCTTCGATGCGGTGGAATCGATCGGGGCGACGGCGCCCATCGTATTGCTGTCGCCGCGTGGTCGTCGCTTTGCGCACGCCGACGCGATGCGCTTCGCGCAGGGCACCGAACTCACGTTGCTCTGCGGGCACTACAAGGATGTCGATCAGCGCGTCGCCGAGCATCTCGCCACGGAGGAGCTGTCGCTCGGCGACTTCGTGCTCTCCGGCGGCGAGCCGGCCGCGTTGGCAATCGTCGATGCGACGGTGCGATTGCTGCCGGGCGCGATGAGCGATCTCGAGAGTGCGCGCACCGATTCGTTCTTCGATCGCGGCATCAGCGCGCCGAGCTACACGCGGCCGGCGGAGTATCGTGGGCATGCGGTGCCGGAGGTGCTGCTGAGCGGCGATCACGCGCGCATCCGGAGGTGCTGCTGAGCGGCGATCACGCGCGCATTGCCGCCTGGCGCGAGGCGGAATCGCTGGCGCGTACGCGCGAGGCGGAGGCGCGGGATCGCGAGGCGTGGGCGGTGCGCGAAGCCGAGATCGCCGAGCGCGAAGCGACCATCGCCGAAGCCGACGAGGCCGCGCGCCGCAAGGCCGAACGCAAGGCCCGTCGGCGCCGCCCGCGCGAGTAGCGCGCCCGACGTCGTCAGCGCGCGTTGAAGGTGTTGCAGTCCTCGGGGCGTCCCGATTCGTAGCCGCGTCGGAACCAGGTCATGCGCTGCTCCGACGT